>NZ_JBIMEN010000022.1:0-12948 GCF_043673995.1 Corynebacterium sp. L4757
ATGCTGGGAAAGGTAATCTGCCACCATGCCACGCAAGACCTACACAGAGGAGTTCAAGCGCGACGCTGTTGCGCTCTACGAGAACTCCCCAGGTGCCTCGCTCAAGACCATCGCCGTGGACCTCGGAATCAACCGTGCCACCCTGCATAACTGGTTGAAAAAGTACGGGACAGGTGCGCGTACCAAAACCCGCACCGCAGAGTCGCCCTCGTCGATGTCGGTGACCGAGGCTGAGCGGATCCGCCAGCTGGAACGGGAAGTCAGCCGCTTACGCGAAGAGCGCGATATCCTGCGAAAGGCTGCTAAATATTTCGCGGAAGAGACGAACTGGTGATCCGCTTCCAGTTCGTTGACGACGCCCAGAAGAACCATTCGGTTAAGCGGTTATGTGACGTGTTGAAACTCAGCAGGTCCTCCTATTACAAATGGAAAAACAGCAGCTCAGCCCGGAGGAAACGACTCATATCCGACGCCATCCTCGGTGCACGGGTCAAGACTGTATTCACTGCCGAAAATGGTTGCTACGGGGCCAAGCGGATTACGGCTGAACTTAAAGACCAGCCGGGTCATGAGCCCGTGAATCACAAGCGGGTTGCGCGGATCATGCGTGAACTCAAACTGTTTGGCTACACCAAGAAACGCAAGGTCACCACCACCGTGTCAGATCAGAAGAAACCAGTGTTCCCTGACCTTGTCGGCCGTAAATTCACTGCCGACAAGCCGAACCAGGTCTACGTCGGTGACATTACCTATCTGCCGATTGCAGATGGGTCGAATATGTACTTGGCTACGGTCATTGATTGCTATTCCCGCCGGCTGGTTGGCTTCGCGATCGCCGATCACATGCGCACATCACTGGTGCAGGATGCGCTGGTGATGGCCAAAGGCCAGCGAGGGAGCATGAAGGAAGCAATTTTCCACTCGGACCACGGCAGTGTGTACACATCGAATGCGTTCCAGGACACCTGCACCCAGTTGGGGATCAGGCAGTCGATGGGATCAATTGGGACCAGTGCGGACAACGCTTTGGCGGAGTCGTTCAACGCGGCCCTGAAGAGGGAAGTCCTTCAAGATTCCAAGACCTTTGCCAACCAGTTGATCTGCCGGCGGGATGTTTTCCGCTGGTGTACCCGTTACAACACGGTGCGCCGACATTCCTGGTGTAAATATCTGGCTCCTGTGGTGTTTGAGGAGCGCTGTCCTGCTATCCTAAGATCTGCTTCTTGATTAAATCCTCCGTGTCCACTTCCCGGGGGTCGGGCCCAGGTAAGTAATATCGCCGACGTAGACTTCATTAGCTGCTACTGCGTTGAAATGACGTTTCACCAAGTCCGGAAACACCGGCTGTACTGCGGCTGGGATTGTGGTGATGACCTTGCGTTTGTTCGTGAAACCATAAAGCTTCATCGAAGACATCACTCGAGCGACTTGTTTGTGGTTAACCGGGGTGGTCGTATTCAGGTGGTCATTAAGCTCAGCGGTGATGCGTTTTGCACCATAGCAGCCGCGTTCGTTGGCGAAGATGGATTTGATCTTAGCTCCCAGGATTGTGTCACTGATTAGGCGGTTGTTCCTGGTCGGGGCAGTCTTTTTCCATTTGTAATACGAGGAGCGATTGATTTTCAACACCTCACATAGCCGCTTAACCGGATAGGTTTTTCGCATGTCATCAACAAACCGGAAGCGGATCACCAGTTTGTCTCTTCCACGAAATATTTAGCTGCTTTACGCAAAATGTCGCGTTCTTCACGCAGTAGTGCGTTTTCCTTCTTTAGCTGTCGGATTTGTTCAGCTTCTGACAAGACTGTTGTTTCATTGGCGCTGGTTGAGGCATGCGCACCGTATTTATTGATCTAATTTTTCAGGGTGATTCGATTAACCCCGAGATCGTTAGCGATCTGTTGGAGTGAGGCTCCATCAGAGTTCTCATACAAGGCGACAGCGTCGCGTTTGAACTCCTCGGAATAGGTCTTAATTGCCATGATCGGTAGGTTACCTTTCTGTCCCAAATTGTTGGGATATTAGGTGTCTACCAAACAGGGGTCAGGTCCGTAGCCAGCGGTGTAGATTTTCAAGCTGTGGTTTCTGATGATTCTCAGAAGAAGGCAATTGAAGCGAGCAATTGGATGGCTTCCGTAGAAGAATGGATGATTGACAAGGGGGTAGCGGAACCTAATTCCTGGTTTGGTTATGTCCCTGCTACGAACGATGTTTATCCGGGGTTTGGTGCGAAAAAGGTGCAAGTAAACATTGCTGGAAGCGTGGAGTTTTGGTGGGTATGCTGCTCTGACATCCTAAACGAGATTGAATCTTTCATAAATAATGAAAAGGGCGCCTTCGTTCGCGGTGCTCAAGTATTTGGAGGTCATAATGCGGTTTAGTGTCAAGTCCAATTTATATGGGCGATGGGGAATTCACGTTGAGTTGGGTGAGTACGATGCAGTCCCCCAACGAATGAAGTGGCATTCGAAGCGACGCCGTTCAAAATAAATCCGGAGGTCGAAGCAGTTGCACTGACTCTGCTCTTCGGGCGTTTCTCCGGCGGAGAGATGGAATTTGCACATAAAGTAGGGCCAAATACAGCAAAGGCGATCCAGCGGTATTTAGAGCCAACAATGGGGTTTATTACCCCTATTGAGTACTATCCCAAGCCACTTCCTCTGGGAACAGAAACAATACGTGTCGATGAGTCTAGTGACTTTTCGATTGTGAAAGTTCGTTTATGTCTTTGAGAGCTGACCATTTTAATGGCGCGATTAAGACTCACACCTCAATGGCTGTGGCAAACAACTCCTTTACACTGAAACAGGATAAACTGGACATTCGGCCCACCCTCGCGTGTGCATTGCTATTTGCAGAGGACCTCGAAGCCTCGTGCTTTGAAGTTCCGAATCATTCAATTGCGAATTTTGACCAGGTCCAGAAGCTACTATCAGCAGTGAGAATCAATCTGGAGCAAGTTGGTTAAGTTGGTCCTTTTACATAGACGTAGCTAGGAGCACCTCTTACAGAAATTTGTGGGTCGAATTTCGTGTCAATGACAGAGAGGGACCGCTACAGGCATAGAAGGCTCCCCGGGAGTTGGACTGAGAAATCAGACACCGACAACTGGGGAGCTTCCTATTTTTGGTAGCGGCACTAGGAAGGAATCCATTCAGAATTCCGATTAGATATCCAATAGTCAAAATTATGAAGCACTTTGAGCTGAGGTCTTTAATTCTGCTGAAACCGAAGAGTTTCGTAGGGGACTCAGTGAAAACCCGGTGGGGCGGGTTCTGCGTTGAACCAGTACGGCGTCCCTGAGCTCGACGGCCGATGTGACCTATTGGCGCCACGGCCGATAGTACCCGCGGCGCCTGTTCCAAGTTTAGTGAATTAAAACGAATAGCGGTCTTAGGCCGTGTGTATCGTAGGATTCGGAATAGTACGGACTGGCGTCGTTGCTGAAGTGCTGGAGCCGTGCAGTTTCCTCGTCATGACCTCCTATAGCCTAGCCATTGCGGACCATTAGCGCAGGCAAAGGAGGCTTTATGGTTCAAAGGCATAATACGAGTCAATGCCATGGACAAGATTTCGAGAACCGCCAAGCATAAAGAACGCAACGGCCAACAACGCGAAATTCTCTTAGTAGCTGCCGCAAAATCAAATTCAGGGTTCCTGATCGGTAAGTGGAAGTAGATTTGCAGGCTCAGACACTCAAGGAAGGGTAGTAATCTAGTTCCAAAGACCCTTGGTATCTATCACAGCTTTGCCCTCGAGCTTTGCAGTGTCGAATTCTTTGAATTCCTTGTGGTCTACGAGGAGAAGGACTACGTCGGCGTCTGCGATTGCTTCTTCGTAGTTCTTGAGCTCAGCATTGACAAACCCCTTGAGACGCTTTGGTAGTTCCTGAACGTTAGGTTCTGCTACGAGGAACTGGATGTTTTCGAGCTCTTCAGCGATGTCAACTGCGATGTTGAGAGCAGGGGACTCACGAAGGTCGTCGATGTCAGCCTTGAATGCAAGACCAAGGACTGCAACCTTGGAAGCGCCGGTCTGCTGAATAGCTTCGTTGACCTTTTTGATTACCCACTGTGGCTTGCCGTCGTTGACCTTGCGTGCAGTGTGGATCAGCTTGGAGTTCTCGGGATCTGAGGAAACAATGAACCAAGGGTCAACTGCGATGCAGTGGCCTCCAACGCCGGGGCCTGGCTGTAAAATATTCACACGTGGGTGGTGGTTTGCAAGAGCAATAAGCTCCCAGACGTTGATGCCGAGGTTGTCGGTGATCAGGGAAAGCTCGTTTGCGAATGCGATATTGACATCGCGGAAAGAGTTCTCAGTCAGCTTTGCCATCTCAGCAGTGACATCGTTAGTCGGAAGCAGCTCAGCTTTGCAGAAAGTGGAGTAAATAGCGGTTGCACGCTGGGTTGCTTCTTCAGTCTGACCGCCGATAATGCGGTCGTTGGTGCGAAGCTCTTCCATTGCCTTGCCTGGCAGGATTCGCTCGGGGCAGTGAGCGAAGTAGACAACTGGCTTGTCTTCTGGGTTCTCTGCACCGTCAGCAACCAAGTCTGGACGCAGTTCCAGAATCTTGTCTGCCATTTTCTTGGTGGTCAGTGGTGGGGATGTGGATTCCAGAATAACGAGCTCGTCACCCTCAAGCTTCGGAGCAATAGCCTCTGCAGCCGAGTAGATGTACTTCATGTCGACGTCGTAGTTCTCGGTGAATGGAGTAGGTACGGCAATGATGTACGCATCTGCATGAACTTGCTCGGTGGTAGCGCGGAAATTGCCGGACTCAACTGCCTGTTTGAGTTCTTTTTCCAAGCCTGGCTCAACGATTGTTACTTCAGCGCGGTTGATGCGTTCGACGTTTGCCGCATTGACATCTACGCCGATGACGTTTACTCCGGAATTGGCCATGACTACTGCAGTTGGTAGGCCGATGTATCCGAGGCCAACGAAGGCAACGGTTGGGTTAGTCATTAGTAAAATCCTCGATTGATTGGCAATAAGACGGAACAACAAATGGAATTGTACTACTTCTTTAGGGCATATGTTTGAGTCGGTATTATCCCGCGGGGTTTGCCCCTCGACTATCCAGCCCCGAGAAAGTTGAAGCTCAAATTGCTCGGAACTGAATGTGCACAGTTTTGACTTGCTGATTGATTATTATTCGGAAGAGAAATTAGGCAATTCCGCTTATATACCTCCGAACCTCTCAATTCGATGTCACGCAGTAAGGGGATGCTTCTCTTGATGAATTCGAGTTTATAAACTATGAGAATCATCCAGGATCAAGCGGGGATACCCAAATTTTGATTTCAAGAGTAATGTACGATTCCTAATATGAAAGTCTTTGTTACTGGCGGTGCTGGATTCATCGGCTCGCATCTTGTTGACCTTCTGTTGGAAAATAGACATGAAGTGGTTGTCTTAGACGACCTCTCCAGCGGAAAATTGACTAATATTCGGGCGCCTCTTGATTCTGGTGCGATTGAATTTGTCCAAGCTGATATTCGAACGGCAGACTACGACGAGTTGTTCAAGAAATATCAGCCGGAGGTTATTTTTTCATTGGCTGCGCAAATTGATGTCCGAAAATCGGTGCAGGATCCGCTCTTCGACGCTGAAACAAATATTCTCAGCATCATCAAAATGGCAGAGGCTGCAAGGAAAAATGGCGTTCGGAAAATCGTCCATACTTCATCAGGTGGATCCATTTACGGAGTCCCAGAAGCTTTCCCAGTGAATGAAGACGCACAGGCAGACCCGCATTCCCCATACGCAGTTTCAAAATTGGCCGGCGAATTCTATTTGAATGCGTTTGGGCATCTGTATGGACTGGAGACAAGCTTCATTGCTCCATCAAACGTGTATGGCCCTCGGCAGAATCCGTTCGGTGAGGCCGGCGTCGTTGCCATTTTTGCTCAGCGACTACTCAATGGTGAGCAGACATCAGTGTTTGGCGGTGGCGCAAACACTAGGGACTACGTCTATGTCAAAGATGTAGCGAACGCCTTTCTTGCAGCCGCAGGCAGTAACGGTAATGGGATGCGGTTCAATATCGGCACCGGAGTCGAAACATCAGATGTTGAATTGCATGCCGCAGTAGCAGAAGCCGTCGGGACTGACCAATCACCACAAGACCAGCCGCCAAGACTTGGAGATTTGCCGCGGTCTAGTCTTGATTCGTCATTAGCAACTCGAGTTCTCAATTGGCAACCTAAAGTGTCTTTAGAAGTAGGTATCGCTGAGACAGTAGAGTACTTCAAGTAGCGGTAGCCTATTGATTCCTGAAACTCTTGCGAGGGGTTGCCTCAGCTGGAAAAATGAACAGCCTGGAGTGTCGCTAAATCTGTCAATGGAATAGTTTGACGGTATGTTGAATACATGACTATTGATCACGATGTTGCTTCACGGTGGGTTAGGACCGTTGTTGTTCCTGCTGCTGGAATGGGAACTAGGTTTTTGCCGGCGACGAAGACTGTGCCGAAAGAGCTGTTGCCGGTGGTAGATACCCCGGGTATTGAGCTTATTGCTGAGGAAGCTGCTGCTGTTGGCGCCGATAGGCTGGCTATTATTACTGCGCCTAATAAGCAGGAGGTCATGCGGCATTTTGAGGCGTTCCCTGATTTGGTTGAAACCCTAGAAGCGCGCGGTAAAGAAACTCAGTCGGCGAAGGTTAAGCGTGCGCATTCTTTGTTGAACCCGATTGCGGTGGAGCAGGAAAAGCCGTTGGGGCTTGGTCATGCTGTTGGGCTTGCGGAATCAGTGTTGGCTGAGGGTGAAGAGTTTTTCGGTGTGATGTTGCCGGATGATATTGTGCTGCCGATGACGGCGATGGAGCAGATGGTTGCAGTGCGTAACAAGCTCGGCGGTTCGGTACTTCTCGCTGTGGAAGTTCCGCGGGAGCAGACCTTCAACTATGGTGTTTTCGATATTCAGGACACCGATGATGAGTCGGTGAAGAAGGTCGTCGGGATGGTGGAAAAGCCGGATCCGGCTGATGCGCCGTCTAATTTGGTGGCTACTGGTCGTTACGTTCTGGATCGCAAGATTTTTGATGCGTTGCGTCGTATCACCCCGGGTAAGGGTGGTGAGCTGCAGTTGACGGATGCGATTGAGTTGCTGATCCAGGAGGGTGAGCCGGTGCATGTTGTGGTGCATTCGGGTACTCGTCATGATTTGGGTAATCCTGGTGGTTATATTCCGGCTAATGTTGATTTTGGTTTGAAGTCGGATGTGTATGGTCCTGCGTTGTATACGCAGTTGAAGAAGATTATTGCTGATTACGAGGCAGAGAAGAGCCTGTAAATTATGCGCTCTGTCGAAATTTCTGGCTTGCGCTAAGTCGGTTGAATCCCAAATTGGCAGCGCTTCTCATTTGGCATTAAAGATTGAAGTGCAATTTGGTCCATATTTCGTATCGATGTGGTCACAACGTACAAAATGCTAGCTCCGGTGTTTTAGTACCGGTGTTCCGGAGACGTGCTACTGGTCGATTCCGGGTCAACGGTACTGAGACTTGCTCCCCGTGGCCCGGCAGGTTTCAGGTGCTTCTGGTAGCAGTCGCATCGGTTGGTAGGGTTGATGCGGCTGGCGAGGTGTCGGCACTTCTACAGAGGAATATGAATGCAGCAGCATACAGACTGCTTAAGTGGTGCTCTCCGAAATGAGCACCTTGTGTTTGGTCTGTGTCAAATTTTGTTGACGGTGAAACTCTTTAGTTTGTTGGTTAGGCCGCTTGTGCGGCGGTTGTCTCAGGTGGGGTCAGAAACTCGTTCATCGCTTTCTTTGGGATTTCATCGGTGCTGGTGTGGATGCGACGACGGTTATTGTAAGCCTCGATCTATTCGCCCACGCTGATTCGTGCTTGGAGATAAACTGTTTGCGCTCGTAATGAGGTTGCCCGCAATTCGTGGACACGTAGTTAAGCTACTTTGGGGTTAAGCAGCGGCTGTCTTTTTATCCAGTTGGGGAGCAATCCGTGATTCGAAGTCGACGGGGCTGATCATTCCAATTGACGAGTGGCTGCGGCGCCGGTTGTAGACGATCTCAATCCAGCGAGCCACAGCATTTCGGGGTCATCTCGGGCTGCCCATTTCTTCCGGTCATAAAACTCGGTCTTCAATGTCGACCAGACGACTGAGAGTGTCTAATGGTTTGTGTGTGAGGGGTTTCCCTTACATGAAGGAGATAAACCATAATGGATTCTGTGGCGAAACGAGACCCGGAAGATTCCGCGAAGATTAAAGCGATCGAGCAAAAACTGCTCGCGAACCCGAAGATAGCCAAGCTCATTGACGAACTCGGATCGACAGCAACGGCCGCCAATGACCTAGTCCGGGGACTGCTGCAAGCTTCGGTCACCCGGGGGTTGGAGGCGGAAATGGATGTCCACCTGGGTTATTCCAAAGGCGATCGTGAGGCCAAAGCGGCTGGTGGTGGCGATGATTATCGCAACGGCTCCTATGTCAAAAAGGTTGATTCGAACTACGGCCCGGTCGATGTTACTGTCCCACGTGATCGGCAGGGCACGTTCTTGCCCACGATGGTGCCGAAAGGCTCACGCAGGTTAACCGATGTCAATGACATGATCATTAGCTTGTATGCCGGTGGCATGATAGTGCGCGATATCCAGCATCATATGGCCACCGCCATGAGAGTTGATATTTCTCATGAAACCATTTCCGCGGTAACAGACGCGGTGCTAGATGAGGTCATGATCTGGCAAAACCGCCAATTAGACGAGTTTTACCCAGTGATATTTCTTGACGCGCTGCGGATGAAAGTTCGCGACGGTGGACGCGTAGTTAACAAGTCCGCCTATTTGGCTATCGGCGTGGATATGGACGGGATCAAACACATCCTGGGTATCTGGTTGGCGACAGAAGAAGGTGCTTCGTTTTGGGCTCATGTGTGCGCGAACCTAGCTACCCGTGGAATCCAGGACGTGTTCATTGTTTGCTGCGACGGGTTGAAGGGCCTACCGGAAGCAGTCGAGGCAACGTGGCCGGATTCGATGGTCCAAACCTGTGTGGTGCATTTAATTCGGGCAGCGAACCGGTCGGTGGCCTACGGCGATCGCAAGGCGGTATCTGCGGCGTTGAAGAAGGTCTATACCGCCCCTGATGAGGCAACCGCACGCGCGGCGTTGAATGAATTCGCCGACTCAGAACTAGGCCACAAATATCCACAGTCGGTGAAAGTCTGGTCTGATGCATGGCAGCGTTTCGTGTCGTTTCTGCAGTTCCCGCCGATGGCCAGGAAGGTCATCTACACGAAAAACTCGATTGAGTCGATGAATAACGAGCTGCGCAAAGCCACCCGTAACCGCGTGCAATTTACCAATGATGATTCCGCGATTAAGACGCTGTGGTTGATGATCTGCAATATTGAGGATAAACGCGCGGCGAAACGCGCAAAACAGGGCAAGAAAGCTGCTGCTACCAGCGGAAGGCTCATCGAGGGACGAAAGGTCACCAACTGGAAACAAGCCATCAACCAAATGGCCGTGGCCTATCCCGAACGATTTACCAACTACCTATAAAACACTAACCCCCGAAAGCCCCACACACAAAATACTTGACACGCTCCTAGTAGATGGCTAGCTTCCGTTCTGTTTCGACAAGCTACAGGTTAGAAGCTTCTGAGCAGCTAAACGTAAAAAGCGCATCGCAAGAAGGAATCTGAGTGCGTGATGGTAAGTTATGTAGGTTGCTGAGAAACAATTGAATATGGACCTGACCCCCGTTTGGTGGACACCTTGCATGGGCCGAAAAATTTGGTGGATGATCGCACTGAGGTATGCCAGACATTCGCAGAGTTTTCGCTTGCGGCAGCAACTCGTCAGGATTCACTAGAGCTTCTTACCGATGCCACCGAGACCAAATCCTTGGAGTAGTTCTCCCTCGCCTAACCTGCATTTCGAGTTTCCTAATTCAGAGATCATGGCTCGTGCGTAGTAGACAGTATCCTAAAGACGCGTCAGTGTAGTTAGAATTCGAACTCAACTACGGAGATACGAAACGGTTCGACAACGTACAATCGGCATCGATCTCAGTCTGTCATTGCGATTCCAATTTACTCAATCTGAATCACTTCAAAACCGATTATCGCAATGCCAATAGTTTGTCCTGAGTTTCAGATTCGGAAACGTTCCTTAGTCGACGCATCATGAGTACGTAATACACGAAACCTAACAACACCCAAACGATTAGAGCAATTAGTGCAGGCGTGGCCAACATTCCCGGCGACCCTGGAATTAACAAAAGTGCAAGAAAACAAACCGCTAAAATACAACCAACTGCGCTGACTACTTGTTGTATCTGTTAGGACCACGGATTTAGTAACACCGTGGTGAGTATCCAGTAACGCCCGGGTGAGTATCGAGTAACACCCGGGCGTTGACTATGCGCCGCTACTGCGTATTGGCTTCGAGGCGCATGTTCGGACCTTCCAGCGTGATGATCTCAGCGCCAACGACAAGCCGATTCAGTATCGACTCGGCGATGACAGCATCCGGGATGGACTTGTACCACTCATCGGGCGTGAACTGGGAGGTGACAATGGTTGATCCCCGGTGTTCACGCTCAGCAAGAATGTTGAGCAGCTGGTGTGCTGTGGCAGCATCAATCGGCGTTGTTAAGAAGTCATCAAGCACGAGTACATCCGCCAGGTGGAGATCTTGAAGAAACTCCATGCGTGCTGCGTCATCATGGCGCAGCACCATCAGCTGGTTAGCCAGGGTGTCTGTGCGGAAGAAACGAGCAGAGTAGTCGTTTCTGCACGCAGCGGTAAGTAGTGCTTGGGCCAGGTAGGTTTTGCCGACGGATGATTTGCCGAGGATGACAATGCTTTGCGCTTTTTGACACCATTGGCAGTGAGCGAGTCTGGTGATTTGCTCTTTGTTGAGGTTGCGGCCGGGTGTGTAGGTGATGTCTTCGATACACGCATCGAGATTTGGCGATCGGGATGCTTTGAGTAATTTGTTGACTCGTCGTTCACGCTTGGCCGCAACTTCTTTATCGAGTGCGTAGAGCACCTTGTCAGAAAAACTCCATGAGTCGAAGATGGGATCTGCTGCAATATCAATCACGGTTCGGCCAAAAGCCGTCATCCGGAGATCGGTAAAGACAGGCAGGATCGATTCATCAAGAAAGCGCGCTGATGCTGACGCTGGTTGTGGCTGTGTCATGACTGCGAAGGTCCTTTCTTCGTGAGGTTTTCCATACTGAACTGGGCAGACCCACCCAGATATGCACCGCGGGTATCGCGTGCGTGTTCCACCGGTGGTGTTTCAGGCGGTGTTGCAGCTGGCAGATCATGGCCTGTCGGGCGGGTTGATTGGTCTTTGCGTACCGCGGCCATCATGTTTTTCACCGCGGTATACGACACAGCCCTCCTGGTGCCATCAGGTGCGATCAGGCGTGCACAGGCTTGTTCCAGAATCACTTTGTTGGCGTGTTTGCCCATATTCAGTACGTTTCGGCACGACTGAAATGCCTGGACAGGGATTGCCTTTGCGCTGATGAGTTCTTCGATGACTGTCCGGGTTGCTGGACCGATCTTGGCTGCTTCACGGTAGAAGTACTCACTGGTCCACAATCCTGTGGTATCAGCCATGTTGGCAGGAATATGATCCACATCGGTGACATAGATCCCACGGGCTTGGGCAAGCCGGTGGGTTGCAACACGCTGCCCGGCATCAAAGACGGTTACTTCATTGCCAGTGATACGTACATCGACAGTCCGGCCGACAAGCTGGTAAGGCACCGAATAACGTGCAGTGTTGACGGTGATGTGGAAGTTGGGGGCGACTTTCGCACGTTTCCATTCGGTATGCTGCCACGGTGTTGTGGGAAGTTCGCCGAGTACATCGTGTTCAAACTCGTCAAAGAGCATCCTTCTGCTGGTGTTGTTACCGCGAAACGGTACCGCGTCATTGATGCCGTCAACCAGGCTGCGGATGCGTGCATTGAGTTCATCGAGCCCAACGCATTGATGCCCGTGGAGGGTGTGGATGACTTTTTGGGTGATGATCTTGACTGCTGCTTCTACATTCGCCTTGTCCTTTGGACGCCGAGCACGAGCAGGCAGCGCGGCAGTGTTGTAGTGCTCAAGGAATTCCTCGTAGGTGGAATTGACCTGCCGGTTGCGGTCAGCAGCACTAATTGCGTGTGATGCTGTCGAAGCATTATCAGGCACGATGACTTCAGCAACCCCGCTGAAGTATTCAAATGCTTGGATATGTGCCCACAGCCACGCTTGTTGTCGCTGGTTCGGGCAAGCACAGGCAAATAACATGCCGGAATACGGTAGTGATGCTACGAAAATGCTGACTTTTGCACCTCGGGCATGGGTTGGGTCGAACAGGCGCATTGCGGTGCCGGCCCAGTCGACTTGCATGGTGTGTCCCGGGGCATGGGTAATGCGTGCTGTAAGTCCTGTGACATCGACGTGTTCAGCAACAAGCTGGCGGAAGCGCTCGTAGCTGTAGTAACGCTGGGATGGGTGGGCTGGTTGGGTGGTGTAGCGGCCCCACAGGACTTGGAGGGTGACTTTGTTGCGGCCGGTGCGTGCTTTGGTCACTGCGTCGAAGTCGATGGGTACGAAGTCGCCTTGGGCAGCACTTCGGCCATCAACAAACCATGTGGCCATTTCTTCGTCGGTAATACCGGCGAGTTGTTCGCAGGTTGTGATCTGGTGTGCCGCTATTGTGTGGCGGGCTTTTTGGACTGTGGTGTGTGAGCATCGCACAGTCGAGCAGATTTGGCGGACGGACCAGCCTTGTAAGACTAGGTCCATCACGGCCCGGTAATCAGTCACGATCGGACTCCTCTGATGATGCCGCGTGCCCTGTTGTCACGCGGTCAGAAGAATCTTCTCCCAAAGCGTTACTCGATACTCACCATTGCGTTATCCGATAGTCACCACGGTGTTACTAGATACCCCCGCGCAACA
>NZ_JBIMEN010000023.1:0-9217 GCF_043673995.1 Corynebacterium sp. L4757
GGGCCCGACCCCCGGGAAGTGGACACGGAGGATTTAATCAAGAAGCAGATCTTAGGATAGCAGGACAGCGCTCCTCAAACACCACAGGAGCCAGATATTTACACCAGGAATGTCGGCGCACCGTGTTGTAACGGGTACACCAGCGGAAAACATCCCGCCGGCAGATCAACTGGTTGGCAAAGGTCTTGGAATCTTGAAGGACTTCCCTCTTCAGGGCCGCGTTGAACGACTCCGCCAAAGCGTTGTCCGCACTGGTCCCAATTGATCCCATCGACTGCCTGATCCCCAACTGGGTGCAGGTGTCCTGGAACGCATTCGATGTGTACACACTGCCGTGGTCCGAGTGGAAAATTGCTTCCTTCATGCTCCCTCGCTGGCCTTTGGCCATCACCAGCGCATCCTGCACCAGTGATGTGCGCATGTGATCGGCGATCGCGAAGCCAACCAGCCGGCGGGAATAGCAATCAATGACCGTAGCCAAGTACATATTCGACCCATCTGCAATCGGCAGATAGGTAATGTCACCGACGTAGACCTGGTTCGGCTTGTCGGCAGTGAATTTACGGCCGACAAGGTCAGGGAACACTGGTTTCTTCTGATCTGACACGGTGGTGGTGACCTTGCGTTTCTTGGTGTAGCCAAACAGTTTGAGTTCACGCATGATCCGCGCAACCCGCTTGTGATTCACGGGCTCATGACCCGGCTGGTCTTTAAGTTCAGCCGTAATCCGCTTGGCCCCGTAGCAACCATTTTCGGCAGTGAATACAGTCTTGACCCGTGCACCGAGGATGGCGTCGGATATGAGTCGTTTCCTCCGGGCTGAGCTGCTGTTTTTCCATTTGTAATAGGAGGACCTGCTGAGTTTCAACACGTCACATAACCGCTTAACCGAATGGTTCTTCTGGGCGTCGTCAACGAACTGGAAGCGGATCACCAGTTCGTCTCTTCCGCGAAATATTTAGCAGCCTTTCGCAGGATATCGCGCTCTTCGCGTAAGCGGCTGACTTCCCGTTCCAGCTGGCGGATCCGCTCAGCCTCGGTCACCGACATCGACGAGGGCGACTCTGCGGTGCGGGTTTTGGTACGCGCACCTGTCCCGTACTTTTTCAACCAGTTATGCAGGGTGGCACGGTTGATTCCGAGGTCCACGGCGATGGTCTTGAGCGAGGCACCTGGGGAGTTCTCGTAGAGCGCAACAGCGTCGCGCTTGAACTCCTCTGTGTAGGTCTTGCGTGGCATGGTGGCAGATTACCTTTCCCAGCATGATGCTGGTTTCAAGGTGTCCACCAAACGGGGGTCAGGTCCGAGCATCAGAGGATGAAGACTGAGCCGTCACGGCTCTCCGCCTGAAGTTTGCAACAGCACCACATTGAAACGCGAGGTGCTGCAAAACCGGAAATGCTTCGACTCACTGCTGCACGCCAGACGGGACGTCTTCGCGTGGTGTGTGTGCTACAACCAGAAGCGCAGACACTCATGGTGCGATTATCTGTCGCCCCTCGAGTTCGAAAACCGCACCTGCGGTAAACTCACCTTGACCGCATAAGTTCAATTCCCTGTGTCCACTTTCCAGGGGTCGGGCCCATGCTAGTTCGTTCAGCAGGTTACGCACAAGATGAGGAGCCTGTCTTTTACTACCGTTTCACGGTCCGAAACGGAATCGCTGATGGGCCGCATTAACCTCCAGCCCCGACGAGATCCTGAACCGAGGAGTAGTCCGACCTGATGACAGCCTTTAACCTTTTGCGAAACAATGCTGGACTGATCAGCTTGGGAATCTTCCTGTCATTGCTATCTACCGCTGTTACCCTTCTTCAACCCGCACTTGTTGGCCAGTTGATATCCGGAGTGGGTAGCGGAGTGTTTCAGAAGCCACTGATGCTCCTACTGCTAACTATTCTGGGAACATCCGTTTTGACAGCCGCCGCAATGTACGTGGTGTCCATCGCAGCGGATCGAACAGTCTGTGACATACGTAAGAAGATCACGAATCACCTTCTCTACCTGCAGATGAGGGAATTTGAGAAAGTGGGGGCGGGCAGCTTCACTACACGGCTAACGTCGGATACCTCCATCGTTGGCACCGCTTTTTCTTCTACCCTTGCTGATTTCGTGGGTGGGTTCACCGTCATCATCGGTGCACTCATATATATGGCTGTGGTGGACTGGAAATTACTTTTGGTCGTTGTTGCAGTGCTGCTGATCGCCCTAGTCATAATTCTAGCTATTTCAAGTTCCCTACAGAATCTCTCGTCGAAAGTTCAGGACCGCCTTGCAGCGCTCGGAGAAATCTTACAGTCGGCGCTATCGGCAATGCGGACTATCAAGGCCTTCCGGGTCGAGGCGAAGGTCATTGGTAACTTATCCACCGAGATTGACCACGCCTACCGCAACGGTCGAAAGATGAGCTTCGTCGAAGCCGTTCTTGACCCCTTAAGCACGGTGGCTTCCTACATGGCGCTTCTCGCGGTCGTCCTGTTCGGGTCCATTAGGTTGAACAACGGGGATTTGTCGGGAGAGTCACTTACCATCTTCGTTACCGCACTATTTCTGATGCTCGCCCCCATCGTGCAGGTGTCTCAGTCCCTCGGAACCTTCTTTGAGGCTAGGGGGGCACTGAGCAGAATTAACCAGCTCTTCGATCTCGAAGTTGAAGATTCAGCTGGACAAAGTTCACTTCCAGAGCTTTGGCCCACTTCCCCAGGATCCATCGAATTCGAGTCGGTATCGTATAGCCGAGAGGGCCGAACCATCTTAGATAACGCAAATGTAACGATCCTATCAGGTGAGAAAGTGGCACTCACAGGAGCTTCTGGTGCGGGAAAAACCACAATATTCAGTCTTCTACTGAGATTCTATGACACCTCGACTGGCCACATCCGTGTCGGGGGGCGAGATCTTAAGGACTGGAGCAGGAAGGATCTTCGCACTGTGATCACCTACGTCGAGCAGGAACCTGACTTGCTTTCGGGAACGCTCAGAGAAAACCTTACTCTCGGGACATCAGAAAGTTTCGATGACAAAATTCTTATCACGTTGCTAGATCAGTTCGGACTGGAAAACTTCGCCAGTACCGACGGCCTAGACCGGTTAGTAGGATTCGGCAATAGCGGATTGTCCGGAGGAGAGCGACAGCGAGTTGCCATCATCCGTGCTGTCCTTCAAAAATCGCCGGTCATCCTTGTAGATGAGCCGACTTCCGCTCTCGATTCAGTATCAGCAGAGTTGTCAATGAACAGGCTCTTAGATACTGAGTCCACAGTCATCTTTACCTCCCACGATGCAAACATCGTGAAGCTGGCAGAACGGATTCTAGTGGTCACCGACGGGAGAATCGTTGAAAGTACACCGAACAGCAGGGAGTCTTCAGATGCGTAAACACGTTCTCGTCACCGGCGCGACCAAGGGCATCGGTCGAGCAGTCGTGTCCCGGCTATTTCGGGAAGGATGCGATGTGTCCTACACATGGTTCTCCTCCAACGAATCGGTCTTGAATATCCAAACGGAGGCTCACGGCTCTCCGCCTGAAGTTTGCAACAGCACCTGAAATGGGGACCGACGGTCTCAAGGTCCGGGGCGACATTCGCCGGGGTCAGATCTTGTATTTCTGGGAGTCGTAACGGGTACCTGGTCTTGTAGGCCCAGGAGCTCCCACAGGTGGTCGACAACCTGCACTGGGCTCTTCCGGGGGGCTAGGTTGGATGAATCCCATCTCAGCGACACGTGAACTGTACGAATCGATGTATGGGTCGACCACGACCTCGGCGGATCTAGTATTTTGAAGAAAAAAATAACCCCGCAGGGAAACCTACGGGGTGTTGTTGTAACTAGAACGGTGCTTGTTCAGCGCCAGCCAGG
Source organism: Corynebacterium sp. L4757 (assembly GCF_043673995.1). Classification (NCBI taxonomy): domain Bacteria; kingdom Bacillati; phylum Actinomycetota; class Actinomycetes; order Mycobacteriales; family Corynebacteriaceae; genus Corynebacterium; species Corynebacterium sp. L4757. The sequence continues at coordinate 3,859 of NZ_JBIMEN010000023.1, forward strand.
GCGGCGGTCGCCGCCTCGCCTCCGCGACGGGCTGCGCGCGCAGCGGACTCCTTCTTGGAGTCGATGAGCTGCACCGTGTCGATGCGCGCCACCAGCGGGTACTGCTTCTGGCCGCCCTTGTCGGTGTAGACGTCGGTTTTCAGCGAGTAGCTCACCGCGACGCGGTCGCCGGAGCCGATGCAGCTGAACACGCCGAGTTTGTTAGCGTCCTGGACATATCCAGTCAGTTCGACGATCTCGCTCTCCACCTTGCCGGTGTTCTTGTTCTTGAAGGTGTTGCGCGCATAGACGCTGAGCTTCACCGTCGCACCGCCGTTTGCGTGCTCGAACAGCTTCGGTGCACGAGCTGCGTTGCCGACGATGGTGCCGTTGTTGAAGGGGTTGGACATGATGGTTCTCCTTACGTGAGTGGGTGGGAATTGCTGTGCAATTTGGGTACTTAAGCAGCTGCTTTGCTGCTGCGGGGGTTGCGCTGCCGTTACAGCACTGCCCAGGGCAGCGGTGTGCCTGCCGCCTCTAGGTCGCGCAGTTCTTGTGCTGCGCCCGGATCGGCGTCCTCGCCGTCGATACCGTCGGCGAGCTGGTAGAGCAGTTCCAGGTCGGTGTGGATGAAGTCGCGCATCACGTGCCTCCTTGTTCGGATTGATGGTCAATCCGTCTGTTGGAGACAGCTCTGCTGTCTAGGGGGTTCTCCCCCGCCCCGCGAGGTGTGCATCTCTGCAGGCCACGGCCCCGCGAGAAAAAGAAACCCCGTTGCATCGCTGCAACGGGGTGTGTGGTGCTACTCGGTGAACAAGATCGTGCGGGTCTTCTCAGCGCCCTCGCGGACGAGTTCGACCATCCGCTCGCCTTGGCCGATGTCGGTCAGCTTCGCGACCAGCGAAGGGAAGTTCTCGTCTGGCCCGATCTCGGTGGCTCGCTGCGCTGCCACGCCAGCTAGCCCCGGCTGGCCCGTGGCGTGCGCAAGCACGGCAACGGTGGCGGTGAGCTGGGCGCGCATCCCCGGCCAGCTGGTCGGGACAGCGCGCATAACCTTCTCTATGAACGCAAGGCCCGCCTGCGGGTCATCGAGCAGTGCGGCAAGCAGTGTGTCCCGCAAGCGCTTTGTGGTGAAACATTTCAACGCAGACCGAACAGCGCGCGTGCTCGGCTGGGTTATTCCTGCCGCCGCCTGCTCGTATTCACGCTGCAGCACGTCGGAGAACATGGGCGGGATATACGCCAGCGCGTCTTCGATGATGTCGGCGTGCTCGGCAGCGTCGATGCCGTGATCGGTGCTGTTCAACCGTGCCTCGATGTCGTCTTTGCTCGGCTCCGGCAGCTCGCCGGTGTGCTCTAGCATTTGCCGCAGCGCCGCTGATGCGGCGACCTCACCGATAACGCCGTGGCGAGGCTCGTCGATGAGCGGATGCTGGTACACAGACCACCAGGCAGCCCCGGTGACGATCTCGGGTACCTGCACCACCCCGAGCAGCGGCGGTAGGTGCACGGCCCCGCTCGTGAGATACGTGGCTGTCTCGTCGAAGACCGGCTGCGCAATGTCATCGCTGATCATGTACGCGATAACAGCGTCGAGTTCCAGGTGGTGGACCCACGCTGCGAACCGCTCGCGGCTCTCGGTGAGCTTCTCCACGGCCTCGTCCAGGTCGAACCGCGCGACCGGGCCGAGGCGGATGGTGTCGACACCCTCGTCGTCGACGAAGAACGCGAGGATCAGCGAGTTGTTCGGGTAGAAGCCGAGGATGCCGGGGAGGTTCGCGAGGATCTCACCGTGGGATGCAAGCGTGTGGGAATGAGTGGACATGGCAGTGCTCCTTTGCACGAATACGGGGTGTATATGGTCAATCCCGAATTCGGCCCGGCTCTGCCGGTCGCAGGCGTATCCCAGCAGTGCAGTGCCTATGTGCCCGGGCGTCGCTAGCGCAGCCTGATGTTGGGCTTACCGGGTGCGGGCGCTAGCGACGCAGCCTGTGCTTACACGTCGGCTTCGATGCGCTTGAGAGCGCGATAGATCGTCGGCCGTGAGACGTTGAAGGTGCGCGCTACAGCGCTGACGGACTTGCCGCTCTCAATAAGCTCCTTGGCGATCTGCGCCTGCTCGTTGCTGAGCTTCGGCTTGGGGCCGGCGACTCTGCCCTGGGCGCGGGCGTGCGCCACGCCCTCACGGGTGCGTTGGACAAGCAGGTCACGTTCCCACTCGGCCAAACTTGCCATAACGTTGATAACCACCTTGTCGGTGGGCTTCGACGTGTCCAGCGCTGGCTCTAGCACCTTGACGTTGATGTCGCGCTCCGCCAGGTCAGCGATGGTGTTCACGGTGTCTGCGAGGCTGCGGCCGAGCCTGTCGAGGCGTGTCACAACGAGCGTGTCGTCGGGGCGCATGTACGCCAGCGCGTCATCGAGGCCGGGCCGCTGCCAGTTGGTGCCGGAGATGGTGTCTGAGTAGATGTGGTTCGGGTCGCAGCCAGAGCCTGAACGCTCAGATGACTTCGAGCCTGACTTCTAGCCTGGAACCGCTGGTAGAAGTAGCTGTATCTGAGGCAATGTCGAAAGAGCCTAAGAGCCTGCACGAGGCAGCAGAAGCCTCTAAGAAGGCTCGCAGCGCTCTGCTCCAGGAGAAGGAGTCCAACGAAAAGCTGCTGGAGGAGATACGCGCAGAACGCAAGCAGTATAACGACGATATGGAAAAGTCGAACACGAACTTTATTAAGGCCTGCATGTCTGCCTCGTGGATTGCAGCCAGTGTTCTCTTCGTTGCTATTGCACTCGTTGCTGTCGGAGCCTTGGGGAAGGGGCTGCTAAGTATGCTCGGCATACCCGACGGCGTGTCTGCCTTGTGGGGTCACGTCCAGGAGGCCAACGGCATCGGCCCAACACTGGGCTGGTTGGCGTTAACACTTATCGTCATAGGGGTTCTTATAGCGCTTATGACCTGGATGCTGTCCCAGGCTGCGCCGGGTATTGCTCACTTGGTCGAGGAATACCGTCGCAATCACCCGAGGAAAGAAACGAACCACTAACTAAAACACGTGCACCGTAAAAAGTCAAAAGCCCCACAACACAGCGTAGCGGTTAACCGCTACGCTTCTTTTATGCTCTTCCTATGCCCCAACTTTGCAACAGCACCAATAAACTGGCGCCCCGGTTATAAGTTGGGGCGCCAAGTCGATGTGCTCGAGTCGGGGGATGTTAGTGGCCGGTGCCAAGCCGGCCAGACAGTCGGTTCAGCCGGTCCTGACTGGGACCGTCGAGCCCGATAATGGACACGGTTTTGCCTCTGTCCTGGAACTTCTGCGTAATCGCGTCAAAGGTCGCGACCGTGGAGGCATCCCAGATCTCCGCCTCAGTGAGATCAATAGTGATATGACGGGCAGAATCGGTGTAATCAAAGCGATAAACCAGGTCATTGCTTGATGCCCAAAACAACTGGCCATGCACCCGGTAGGTACGAGTATCAATCTGGCCATCGCCATCGCCGTCGATCTCGGAGACCTTTTCAATGGAAACGATATGTGCCACCCGACGGGCGAACATGATCATCGCGGTGACCACACCCAGCACCACACCGATGGCCAGGTTGTGGGTGGCTAGGGTGGCAATAATCGTCACGGCCATAACAATGGTCTCAGGGACCGGCATGAGTTTAAGGGTGCGTGGATGCACCGAGTGCCAGTCGATCGTGCCGACCGAGACCATGATCATGATTGCCACCAGCGCAGCCATCGGGATCATGCCAACGATATCGCCCAGTGTCAGGACCAGGACCAGCAGGAACACGCCGGCTAGCAGGGTGGATAGGCGGGTACGTGCCCCGGATTCGCGGACGTTGATCATGGTTTGACCGATCATCGCGCAGCCACCCATGCCGCCGAAGAAACCGGAGGCAATATTAGCCACCCCCTGTCCCCAGGATTCGCGAGTTTTATCGGAATGAGTGTCGGTGATGTCATCGACGAGCTTGGCGGTCATCAACGATTCCATGAGACCGACCACGGCCATGGCCAGGGCATAAGGCGCGATGATCTGCAGGGTCTCCAACGTCCACGGCACGTTCGGAATAAACAGGGACGGTAAGGTCTCCGGCATCTTGCCCATGTCCGAGACCGTCGGGACAGTCAAACCGGCGGCAATGACCAAACCGGTGAGCACGATAATCGTGACCAGCGGGGCGGGGATCACACTGGTGAGCTTGGGGAAGAAAATCATGATCACCACACCCAAGCCGACGAGTGGGTAGACCATCCAAGGCACGTCAATGAGGTGTTCGAGTTGGGCGGTGAAAATCATAATGCCCAGTGCATTGACGAAACCCAGCATCACCGATCGGGGGATAAAACGCTGAAGTTTCGCCACACCGAGGGCGCCGAGCACGATTTGTAGGACACCGCCCAACAGGACGGTGGCGATGAAATAATCCATCCCGTAATCACGCGCCACAGGAGCAATGACTAGGGCAATAGCCCCGGTGGCGGCGGTGATCATTGCCGGGCGGCCACCGGTAAAGGCGATCGCAATGGCCATGACTACCGAGGAAAACAGACCCACGGCTGGGTCAACACCGGCAAGGATGGAAAAGGCAATGGCCTCAGGGATCAGCGCCAGGGATACCGCCAGTCCGGCCAGAATCTCTATACGGATACGGGCGGGGGAAGAAAATGCGTAACGGAAGGATGCGATGATCCCGGTAGGGGCATCAGCGCCGTCTGGACTCAGGAGGGGGTGGGGGGCCTCCGTGCTAGTTTCAGTCATAGATGTCCAATCTTTGAGGGGATAGGTAACTGGGCGAACGCCCAAAAGGAATCCAACCCTCTAGTAGCTTTAGGGTTGGTGATGGTGGTTATGGTAGCGGGAGTTTTACTCAACCGCCAACCCAGGCACAGGAACCCGTGGGTAACATCACCGTGAAGGAGAACAGGCAATGCAAAACAGTAATTTCAAGATCGGCGAGGTCGTTGACCAGACGGGGTTGTCGATTCCCACCTTGCGTCATTATGACAACGTCGGCCTGATTAGCCCATCGGGGCGTAGCCCTGGTGGGTTCAGGCTTTATAGTGAGGCTGATGTACGTCGTGTTTTGCTGGTGCGACGGATGAAACCGCTGGGGTTTACTCTGGATCAGATGCGGGAATTCCTGGAAGCTGCGGAGATTCTTCATAGTTCAGATGGCGGGCAGGACAGTGATCCCGCGCAGCAGGCACGGAGTAATGCCAAGGCCACCCTTGCCGACATTCGTGAGGAGACGCGCACCCGCTATGAAAAGCTACGCAAGCAAATTACCTACGCTGAGGAATTCCTCGATCTGGTCAACACCCTGGCACCCTAAACTGCCCCCATCCTTCGCAGGGAGAAAAAGACCATC
>NZ_JBIMEN010000024.1:0-8688 GCF_043673995.1 Corynebacterium sp. L4757
GTTGTTTGTCTTTTTTAAGTTAGGTTTGGGCTTTTCACTAGCCTTTTTGTGGAGAGTTTGATCCTGGCTCAGGATGAACGCTGGCGGCGTGCTTAACACATGCAAGTCGAACGGAAAGGCCTCTAGCTTGCTAGGGGTACTCGAGTGGCGAACGGGTGAGTAACACGTGGGTGATCTGCCCTGCACTTTGGGATAAGCTTGGGAAACTGGGTCTAATACCGAATATGACCATTGTTTGGATGCGATGGTGGAAAGCTTTTGCGGTGTGGGATGAGCCTGCGGCCTATCAGCTTGTTGGTGGGGTAATGGCCTACCAAGGCGGCGACGGGTATCCGGCCTGAGAGGGTGTACGGACACATTGGGACTGAGATACGGCCCAGACTCCTACGGGAGGCAGCAGTGGGGAATATTGCACAATGGGCGCAAGCCTGATGCAGCGACGCCGCGTGGGGGATGACGGCCTTCGGGTTGTAAACTCCTTTCGCCAGGGACGAAGCGTTTTTGTGACGGTACCTGGATAAGAAGCACCGGCTAACTACGTGCCAGCAGCCGCGGTAATACGTAGGGTGCGAGCGTTGTCCGGAATTACTGGGCGTAAAGAGCTCGTAGGTGGTTTGTCGCGTCGTCTGTGAAATCCCGGGGCTTAACTTCGGGCGTGCAGGCGATACGGGCATAACTTGAGTGCTGTAGGGGAGACTGGAATTCCTGGTGTAGCGGTGAAATGCGCAGATATCAGGAGGAACACCGATGGCGAAGGCAGGTCTCTGGGCAGTAACTGACGCTGAGGAGCGAAAGCATGGGTAGCGAACAGGATTAGATACCCTGGTAGTCCATGCCGTAAACGGTGGGCGCTAGGTGTAGGGGGCTTCCACGTCTTCTGTGCCGTAGCTAACGCATTAAGCGCCCCGCCTGGGGAGTACGGCCGCAAGGCTAAAACTCAAAGGAATTGACGGGGGCCCGCACAAGCGGCGGAGCATGTGGATTAATTCGATGCAACGCGAAGAACCTTACCTGGGCTTGACATGTACAGGATCGGGCTAGAGATAGTCTTTCCCTTGTGGTCTGTATACAGGTGGTGCATGGTTGTCGTCAGCTCGTGTCGTGAGATGTTGGGTTAAGTCCCGCAACGAGCGCAACCCTTGTCTTATGTTGCCAGCACGTTATGGTGGGGACTCATGAGAGACTGCCGGGGTTAACTCGGAGGAAGGTGGGGATGACGTCAAATCATCATGCCCCTTATGTCCAGGGCTTCACACATGCTACAATGGTCGATACAGTGGGCAGCGACATCGTGAGGTGGAGCGAATCCCTGAAAGTCGGCCTTAGTTCGGATTGGGGTCTGCAACTCGACCCCATGAAGTCGGAGTCGCTAGTAATCGCAGATCAGCAACGCTGCGGTGAATACGTTCCCGGGCCTTGTACACACCGCCCGTCACGTCATGAAAGTTGGTAACACCCGAAGCCAGTGGCCTAAACTTGTTAGGGAGCTGTCGAAGGTGGGATCGGCGATTGGGACGAAGTCGTAACAAGGTAGCCGTACCGGAAGGTGCGGCTGGATCACCTCCTTTCTAAGGAGCTTTATTATAAAAAATCCATCTCTTAACAGTTGTTAATGATGGTGGTGATGGTGGTTGATGGCCCGAGTGTGGTCATGCCACGAGATTGAATCGGAGTGGAAACACACCGCCAGTAAAAGATGCTGGTAATAACATCTAAAACATATAACTAAGACTTGAATATGTATGTTGGTGCACTGTTGGGTGTCTGGGACAACAATCCAGTATTTTGGGTTGGTCCTGATGCTCACACACGATAATGGCAGCACGGTACAGCTTTTGCTGGGTGTTGTGGTTGGGTGTGTGGGGTGTTGTGTGAGAACTGTATAGTGGACGCGAGCATCCACCACATAATGATTCTTCCTTTGTGTTGGGTTGTTGTGTGGTGTGTGTAATTTTTCTTATTTTTTCTGTGAGAACGCGCAGCCAGGTGTGAGCCTGGTTGTGTTTAGTATTTTTCTTTAGTTATGGTTGTTCACCCACATAAATAAGATACTGCTAGAAAGGCTGTTGGTTTTTCTTCGCGGTTTGTTTGTGTGTGGTGTGTGTTCGTTATTTAAGGGCGCATGGTGGATGCCTTGGCATACTGGGCCGATGAAGGACGTGTAAGGCTGCGTTAAGCCTCGGGGAGTTGTCAATTGAGCGTTGATCCGAGGATGTCCGAATGGGGAAACCCGCCTGCCGTTATGGGTAGGTACCCACTAGTGAATTCATAGCTGGTGTGGGGGTGATACGTGGGGAAGTGAAACATCTTAGTACCTGCAGGAGGAGAAAATAAATTAATGATTCTGCTAGTAGCGGCGAGCGAACGTGGATGAGGCTAAACCGTGTGTATGTGATACTTGGTAGAGGTTGTGCATGCGGTGTTGTGGGGCCATGATTTTTTGTTCCTACCAGGACAAAGCGCGCAGTATGATGTTAGTCGAAGTAGGTTGGAATGCCTGGCCGTAGAAGGTGAGAGCCCTGTAGGTGAAGACATTGTGGTGTGTGTGTTGTGGTGCCCGAGTAGCAGCGGGCTCGTGGAATCTGCTGTGAATCTGCCGGGACCACCCGGTAAGCCTAAATACTCAGTGTGACCGATAGTGTATGAGTACCGTGAGGGAATGGTGAAAAGTACCCCGGGAGGGGAGTGAAATAGTTCCTGAAACCATGTGCTTACAATCCGTCAGAGCACCGTTTGTGTGTGATGGCGTGCCTTTTGAAGAATGAGCCTGCGAGTCAGCGGCATGTCGCGAGGTTAACCCGTGTGGGGTAGCCGTAGGGAAACCGAATCCTAATGAGGGTGTCAAGTGGCATGTTCTGGACCCGAAGCGGGGTGATCTACCCATGGCCAGTGTGAAGCGATGGTAAGACGTCGTGGAGGCGCGAACCCACGTAGGTTGAAAACTGCGGGGATGAGTTGTGGGTAGGGGTGAAAGGCCAATCAAACTCCGTGATAGCTGGTTCTCCCCGAAATGCATTTAGGTGCAGCGTCGTAGTAGCTTGGTGGAGGTAGAGCTACTGGTTGGTTGAGCGGGACTATCATCTTAGCAACATCAGCCAAACTCCGAATGCCATCAATGTGTTCTACGGCAGTGAGACTGTGGGGGATAAGCTTCATAGTCGAGAGGGAAACAGCCCAGATCGCCGGTTAAGGCCCCTAAGGGTGTGCTAAGTGGAAAAGGATGTAAGATCGCGAAGACAGCCAGGAGGTTGGCTTAGAAGCAGCCATCCTTGAAAGAGTGCGTAATAGCTCACTGGTCGAGTGGTTTTGCGCCGACAATGTAGTGGGGCTCAAGCACACCGCCGAAGCCGCGGCAATAATTTTTGTTATTGGGTAGGGGAGCGTCGTGCATGGGTTGAAGCAGTACTGTAAGGAGCTGTGGACTGTGTGCGAGTGAGAATGCAGGCATGAGTAACGAATTGGACAGTGAGAATCTGTCCCGCCGGATGACTAAGGGTTCCTGGGTCAAGTTCGTCTTCCCAGGGTGAGTCGGGACCTAAGGCGAGGCCGACAGGCGTAGTCGATGGACAACCAGTTGATATTCTGGTACCCGTATATGCGCGCCCGTGGTAAAGCATTGATACTAACCACCCACAAACACCTCACTTAGGCCTTCGGGCCGCGGTGGTGTGTGCGTGCGTGGGGCCTGAAATGTGGTCCAAGCGATGGGGTGACACAGGGAGGTAGCCATGCCACTTATTGGATTGTTGGTGTAAGCGTGTGAACCGGTGTATAGGTAAATCCGTACACTTTTATGGTCAAGGCGTGATGCGTAGCCGTTATGGTGAAGTTGGTGATCCTGTACTGTCGAGAAAAGCCTCTAGCGATGTGTGTATATGGCCCGTACCCTAAACCGACACAGGTAGTCAGGTTGAAAATACTAAGGCGTTCGGGATAACTGTGGTTAAGGAATTCGGCAAAATGCCCCCGTAACTTCGGAAGAAGGGGGACCTGCAATGGTGAGAGGATTTACTCCTTTAGCTGGTGTGGGTCGCAGAGAATAGAGGGAAGCGACTGTTTATCAAAAACACAGGTCCATGCGAAGACGTGAAGTTGAGGTATATGGACTGACGCCTGCCCGGTGCTGGAAGGTTAAGAGGACCGGTTAGCTTTTATGAGCGAAGCTGAGAATTTAAGCCCCAGTAAACGGCGGTGGTAACTATAACCATCCTAAGGTAGCGAAATTCCTTGTCGGGTAAGTTCCGACCTGCACGAATGGCGTAACGACTTCTCTGCTGTCTCAACCACAGGCCCGGTGAAATTGCACTACGAGTAAAGATGCTCGTTACGCGCGGCAGGACGAAAAGACCCCGGGACCTTCACTATAGCTTGGTATTGGTGTTCGGTTCGGTTTGTGTAGGATAGGTGGGAGACTGTGAAGCATTCACGCTAGTGGGTGTGGAGTCGTTGTTGAAATACCACTCTGATCGGATTGGATACCTGAACCTTGGCCCATGATCTGGGTTGGGGACAGTGCCTGGTGGGTAGTTTAACTGGGGCGGTTGCCTCCTAAAATGTAACGGAGGCGCCCAAAGGTTCCCTCAGCCTGGTTGGCAATCAGGTGGTGAGTGTAAGTGCACAAGGGAGCTTGACTGTGAGACTGACAAGTCGAGCAGGGACGAAAGTCGGGACTAGTGATCCGGCACCTACTTGTGGAAGTGGTGTCGCTCAACGGATAAAAGGTACCCCGGGGATAACAGGCTGATCTTCCCCAAGAGTCCATATCGACGGGATGGTTTGGCACCTCGATGTCGGCTCGTCGCATCCTGGGGCTGGAGTAGGTCCCAAGGGTTGGGCTGTTCGCCCATTAAAGCGGCACGCGAGCTGGGTTCAGAACGTCGTGAGACAGTTCGGTCTCTATCCGCCGCGCGCGTTGAAACTTGAAGAAGGCTGTCCCTAGTACGAGAGGACCGGGACGGACGTACCTCTGGTGTGCCAGTTGTTCCGCCAGGAGCATCGCTGGTTGGCTACGTACGGAAGGGATAACCGCTGAAAGCATCTAAGCGGGAAGCCTGTTTTAAGATGAGGTTTCTGTTGAGGTTCCCTACAGACTATAGGGTTGATAGGCCAGACCTGTACGCATTGTAAAATGTTAAGGCTACTGGTACTAATACACCAACAAACAAACACAACCAACACACATAATGATGTGCGGTTTGGTTTACGCAATCGTAACGAGAAAAACACTCACAACATAAGAAAACACGACAAGACACAGTCTTGCCCGTGCCACCGCGTCCACTATGCAGTATCTGACACAACACCCACAGCATCAGAACACTATTGTTCCGATGATTTGTCGGTGGCCATAGCGGCAGGGAAACGCCCGGAACCCATTCCGAACCCGGAAGCTAAGCCTGCCCGCGCTGATGGTACTGCACCCGGGAGGGTGTGGGAGAGTAAGTTACCGCCGACATAAAACAACAACAACTACATAAACAAGGCCCGAACCAGAGGATAAAATCTCCGGTTCGGGTCTTGTCGTCGTTTTCTACGTTGATTGCAGGCTCTACTGTCCAGTAGTGTTAACGATATATAGATCGCATGTTGCTTCAGCAGCCACGTTACGAGAAATGCTGCCAAGAATACGTGCGAAGCCCTGGGCCTTCTTATTACCGACCACGATTGCATCAGCATTGAGCTTCTTTGCCTGTTGCACAAGCACTTCAGCGGGCTGGCCCTCAACAGCGTAGGACTTGACTTGGAGCTTGGGCCACGTGTTGCGCAGGATTGCAGCAACGGAATCCGCCGCTTCCTGTGCTGCGGCAGATTGACCGTTAGCTAGTCGTTGGTAGGCTTCGGAAGTCTTAGTAGCCATGTTTCCACTCTTCGCGGTCTGTATAGCGACTGCAGAATTGATGGAGTACGCAGAGAACACGTAGAGTTCCGCATCGAAGCTTGCTGCGAGTTCTGCTGCCTTCTCTGCTGCAACTAGTGCCGTTTGACTTGAATCAACACCGGTAATAATGGTCTTCATGTTGTCGTACTTGCCTTTCCTCATTGAGTAGGAAGCCATGTTAGGACCACGGATTTAGTAACACCGTGGTGAGTATCCAGTAACGCCCGGGTGAGTATCGAGTAACACCCGGGCGTTGACTATGCGCCGCTACTGCGTATTGGCTTCGAGGCGCATGTTCGGACCTTCCAGCGTGATGATCTCAGCGCCAACGACAAGCCGATTCAGTATCGACTCGGCGATGACAGCATCCGGGATGGACTTGTACCACTCATCGGGCGTGAACTGGGAGGTGACAATGGTTGATCCCCGGTGTTCACGCTCAGCAAGAATGTTGAGCAGCTGGTGTGCTGTGGCAGCATCAATCGGCGTTGTTAAGAAGTCATCAAGCACGAGTACATCCGCCAGGTGGAGATCTTGAAGAAACTCCATGCGTGCTGCGTCATCATGGCGCAGCACCATCAGCTGGTTAGCCAGGGTGTCTGTGCGGAAGAAACGAGCAGAGTAGTCGTTTCTGCACGCAGCGGTAAGTAGTGCTTGGGCCAGGTAGGTTTTGCCGACGGATGATTTGCCGAGGATGACAATGCTTTGCGCTTTTTGACACCATTGGCAGTGAGCGAGTCTGGTGATTTGCTCTTTGTTGAGGTTGCGGCCGGGTGTGTAGGTGATGTCTTCGATACACGCATCGAGATTTGGCGATCGGGATGCTTTGAGTAATTTGTTGACTCGTCGTTCACGCTTGGCCGCAACTTCTTTATCGAGTGCGTAGAGCACCTTGTCAGAAAAACTCCATGAGTCGAAGATGGGATCTGCTGCAATATCAATCACGGTTCGGCCAAAAGCCGTCATCCGGAGATCGGTAAAGACAGGCAGGATCGATTCATCAAGAAAGCGCGCTGATGCTGACGCTGGTTGTGGCTGTGTCATGACTGCGAAGGTCCTTTCTTCGTGAGGTTTTCCATACTGAACTGGGCAGACCCACCCAGATATGCACCGCGGGTATCGCGTGCGTGTTCCACCGGTGGTGTTTCAGGCGGTGTTGCAGCTGGCAGATCATGGCCTGTCGGGCGGGTTGATTGGTCTTTGCGTACCGCGGCCATCATGTTTTTCACCGCGGTATACGACACAGCCCTCCTGGTGCCATCAGGTGCGATCAGGCGTGCACAGGCTTGTTCCAGAATCACTTTGTTGGCGTGTTTGCCCATATTCAGTACGTTTCGGCACGACTGAAATGCCTGGACAGGGATTGCCTTTGCGCTGATGAGTTCTTCGATGACTGTCCGGGTTGCTGGACCGATCTTGGCTGCTTCACGGTAGAAGTACTCACTGGTCCACAATCCTGTGGTATCAGCCATGTTGGCAGGAATATGATCCACATCGGTGACATAGATCCCACGGGCTTGGGCAAGCCGGTGGGTTGCAACACGCTGCCCGGCATCAAAGACGGTTACTTCATTGCCAGTGATACGTACATCGACAGTCCGGCCGACAAGCTGGTAAGGCACCGAATAACGTGCAGTGTTGACGGTGATGTGGAAGTTGGGGGCGACTTTCGCACGTTTCCATTCGGTATGCTGCCACGGTGTTGTGGGAAGTTCGCCGAGTACATCGTGTTCAAACTCGTCAAAGAGCATCCTTCTGCTGGTGTTGTTACCGCGAAACGGTACCGCGTCATTGATGCCGTCAACCAGGCTGCGGATGCGTGCATTGAGTTCATCGAGCCCAACGCATTGATGCCCGTGGAGGGTGTGGATGACTTTTTGGGTGATGATCTTGACTGCTGCTTCTACATTCGCCTTGTCCTTTGGACGCCGAGCACGAGCAGGCAGCGCGGCAGTGTTGTAGTGCTCAAGGAATTCCTCGTAGGTGGAATTGACCTGCCGGTTGCGGTCAGCAGCACTAATTGCGTGTGATGCTGTCGAAGCATTATCAGGCACGATGACTTCAGCAACCCCGCTGAAGTATTCAAATGCTTGGATATGTGCCCACAGCCACGCTTGTTGTCGCTGGTTCGGGCAAGCACAGGCAAATAACATGCCGGAATACGGTAGTGATGCTACGAAAATGCTGACTTTTGCACCTCGGGCATGGGTTGGGTCGAACAGGCGCATTGCGGTGCCGGCCCAGTCGACTTGCATGGTGTGTCCCGGGGCATGGGTAATGCGTGCTGTAAGTCCTGTGACATCGACGTGTTCAGCAACAAGCTGGCGGAAGCGCTCGTAGCTGTAGTAACGCTGGGATGGGTGGGCTGGTTGGGTGGTGTAGCGGCCCCACAGGACTTGGAGGGTGACTTTGTTGCGGCCGGTGCGTGCTTTGGTCACTGCGTCGAAGTCGATGGGTACGAAGTCGCCTTGGGCAGCACTTCGGCCATCAACAAACCATGTGGCCATTTCTTCGTCGGTAATACCGGCGAGTTGTTCGCAGGTTGTGATCTGGTGTGCCGCTATTGTGTGGCGGGCTTTTTGGACTGTGGTGTGTGAGCATCGCACAGTCGAGCAGATTTGGCGGACGGACCAGCCTTGTAAGACTAGGTCCATCACGGCCCGGTAATCAGTCACGATCGGACTCCTCTGATGATGCCGCGTGCCCTGTTGTCACGCGGTCAGAAGAATCTTCTCCCAAAGCGTTACTCGATACTCACCATTGCGTTATCCGATAGTCACCACGGTGTTACTAGATACCCCCGCGCAACA
>NZ_JBIMEN010000025.1:0-6955 GCF_043673995.1 Corynebacterium sp. L4757
TCGTCAATGGACCCAGCAGGCCCGCCGTGCAGGAAACATCCCAGAACCCGTGCCCGAAGATTTGGCTGCCGAAAACGCGAGGCTACGCCGTGAAAATCAAGAGCTCCGCGACACCAATGAACTTCTGAAGGCTGCCTCAGCTTTTTTCGCGTCGGAACTCGACCCAAAACGTCGGAAATGATCCGGTTCATCGATGAATACCGGAGTAGTTTCTCCGTCGAGTTCATCTGTAAGACGTTGAAAAATAACCGGGCTGGTGGGTTTATCACCTCGCGTGGGTATCGCCAATCCAAGGCCCGTGGATTAAGTGCTCGTCGCCTTCGCGATGCTGCGCTGGTTGATCGCATTAGTGCTGTTCATCGGGATAATTACGGTGTTTACGGTGTGCGGAAAATGTGGCATGCGCTTCGCCGTGAAGGAATTGATATCGGTCGTGAACAAACCGCCCGGCTGATGCGCTTGGCCGGTGTTTCTGGCAAAGGCAAAGGCGGATCACCTATCACAACCCGAAAAGCTAACACGCCTGATCTGCGCCCAGACTTAGTCGAGCGTGAATTCAAAGCCCAGGGTCCGAATAAACTGTGGGTGGCCGACATTACGTATGTGCGCACGAAGAAAGGCTTTGTGTATGCCGCGTTTGTCACCGACGTTTACTCCCGACGGATTGTTGGGTGGGCGTTATCAGACTCGATGCGGACCGAAGCACTGCCACTGCAAGCTCTCAACCAGGCGATCGTGTGTGCTGAGGAAACAACAGGTCTCATTCACCATTCGGATCACGGGTCGCAGTATGTCAGCGTGGTCTACAACGAGCGACTTGCCCAGCACGGGATTGCCGCTTCCACCGGAAGTGTCGGCGACTCTTACGACAATGCTCTGGCCGAAAACGTTAACGGCTCCTACAAGAACGAGCTGATCCATACCCGCAGGTGGGATGACGTGATCGAGGTAGAAATCGCGACGTTCGAGTGGGTGTCATGGTGGAACGAGACTAGGCTCCACCAAAGCTTGGGATACCGAACTCCGGTCGAGGTGGAAACCGAATTTTGGAAGCAGACCCCGCCACAGGAAATAATGGAAATCAAGGCAAACGCCTAGGAACAAAACTCGGGGCACTTCAGTTGGTTAAGAAGCTACATTGCTCTAACACGGGTACCATTAGTTCGATATCCCAATCCAAGAACTTGTCTCTTAATGGAGGACTGAACTTTCATGAAAATTGCTGTCGCTGGCCTTGGCTATGTGGGCATGTCTAATGCCGCACTACTTTCACAGAATTACGAAGTAGTTGCAGTAGATATCAATGAAGAGCGTGTTGACCTCGTCAATCACTATCAGTCCCCCATTGAAGACCTTGAGCTCGAGGATTATCTTTCTACACAGCCTGCAACACTAACCGCAACTACAGATTCCAAGTTGGCATACCAAGATGCTGAGTTCCTCATTATTGCTACTCCAACGGATTACGACCCTGATACGAATTTCTTCAACACTTCAAGCGTCGAGGATGTAATTTCTGTTGCGCTAAGCATCAACCCGTCGATTCGTATCGCTGTTAAATCGACAGTTCCGGTTGGCTTCACTGAAGAACTACAGCAACAGTACCCAGGCTCGACAATCTTCTTCTCCCCTGAATTCCTTCGTGAAGGCCGCGCTTTCTTCGACAACCTTCACCCATCTCGCATCGTAGTCGGCGATCAAAGCGAAACCGGACGAACGTTTGCGGATCTCCTGGCTGAGGGTGCGAAGGATGAAAACGTCCCCATCCTGTTAACAGACTCCACCGAAGCTGAAGCCATTAAGCTATTTTCTAACACTTACCTTGCGCTGCGAGTAGCCTATTTCAACGAGCTTGACACATATGCCGCAATCCGTGGGCTCGATACTCGCCAGATCATTGAAGGAGTTGGACTCGACCCACGAATCGGTAGCCATTACAACAACCCATCCTTTGGATACGGTGGCTACTGCTTGCCGAAAGACACCAAACAGCTTTTGGCTAACTACCAAGACGTGCCGCAGAACCTCATCTCTGCGGTCGTCGATGCGAATACGACTCGCAAAGACTTTGTTGCGAATGACATCCTGCACCGCGAGCCAGAGACTGTCGGAATCTTTCGCTTGACGATGAAATCCGGCTCCGACAACTTCCGCTCCTCCTCTATCCAGGGAATTATGAAGCGCATCAAAGCCAAGGGCATTCCTGTAGTTGTTTACGAGCCAAACCTAGATGAAGATGAATTTTTCAACTCGGAAGTAATCCGCGATCTCGACGAGTTCAAGCAGCGCTGCGATGTCATCGTCGCCAATCGCCACTCAAGCGAGCTTGCTGATGTTCAGGATAAAATCTACACCCGCGATTTCTTCCAGCGTGACTGACCGAATCGATGGCAGATCTGAGCAGCAAACTCCAGTTTTAGCTTATTAAATTCGAATTCCAATCCACAGAATTCAATAGAATCCTCAGACATAAGGTTTAACAATTAAGGGGTTCTTTAATTAGACCCCAGGCGAGGATTGAAACTTACTACGCCTTATTCCTCAAACAATTCCAAGATGATTTGAGACATAAACACAACCTGCCAGATGTAGATTAATCGGCGTAACCAGCGGAATATCGATACCTGTGAATTTCCTTCTGAGAAAGCCCAGTTAGTCTAAAATACAATAAACGGTTGCGCCTGCATGCATCCATCTATTTACGTCAATCCCTATATAGGAAGTAGAACTTTGCTAAACGAGTACCTTTCAATCGAAAAGTTCGTGCGAGAGCACATGCTCCGAAACGAACTTCCATTGAATAACCTAAAGACTACCAAGTCAGCAATCAAACCCATCGTTGAAGGGTTTCAAGCTCGGCATTGGTACGTAGAAGACGTCACTCCAGAAGGAGAGAAAACCAAACGACATAGACTGGTTTCTCCCGATGGCGAAACGAGTCTTAAGATGACTACGGCCAAGGTTTTCAAGCACCCTCCAACAACTGAAATAATTTGCAAGCGCAAACATTTAACCAAGCGAATGCTGGACTTTGCAGGAATTCCAACTCCTGGTGGGGCAGATTTTGCTCTGGAAGATAAAGAAGTTGCAAAAGCATTTTTTAACCTTTTGCCCAAGCCTACAGTAGTAAAACCAACCAATTCAGGCGGTTCGCATGGGGTTACAGTAGGTGTTACTAACGTGGAAGAGTTCGAACATGCATGGGACATTGCTGCCAGCGAAGCTGAACCAAACTCTCACATTCTTCTTGAACAATTCGTGAAAGGAGTCGAGCTTCGCGCATTCGTGCTTGGAAACGAAGTTGCTAGCCTTGTAGCACGCGTTCAACCATTTGTAGTTGGCAATGGTACAGATTCGCTCGATTCACTAATTGAGGCTTCAATCGAAGCCAGAAACAAGCACTACCGAGCCAAGCAACTCGGACTCGTTGTAGATTGGGATTTCATTAATAAGCAGGGATATTCCGATGGTACCGCAATCCCCGCTGCTGAAGAGATTGTATTCGTGAACCCATTTGGCCTGCCAGTCAGTGGTGCTTATTTGGTCGAGGTGTCGGACGTTGTACATCCAAAAATTCTTGAGATTGCTATCAATGCACGTAAAGCAATTCCAGACCTCGAAACGGCTGGTGTCGACCTACTTGTAAGCGACATTTCCGATCCGGAAACCGCCGTAGTACTGGAAATTAACACCTCCCCATCGATCAATCTTCACCGTTACACGACTCATGGACAGATGAGAGAAGTAACGCAAGATATCGTTCGCTATTTCACAAACAGCGTGGAGCAGCAAACTCCAAACCTAGATTTTTCCAATAATATCTCCAGTTCACTACTCCTTGCCCCTACCTCAAACATCGATAAAATAGAAAGGAATGGAATGGCTGATTCATCCGTAATTCACTTCAAAAACCTTGAGGTTGGGAAAAACCGTGTCGATGTTGTCATCGAGGAAGCACAACAAGAACACTCCCTATTTTTCGAATTTGACAGAGCTATCGAACCGTCCTCACAAGAAATAGCTCATGCACTGTCAACACTTTGCGGTAAGAAATATTCACACATCGAGTTTGATTTTGAAGTTCCAAGTAACACGGTCGAACATATCGCAAAATTCACTGGTGCAGAAGTCAATGCAGTGCATTCTGCTCCTGTCGAAAACTCTGAGTTCACAGATGGAAACATTCTGAGCTTCTCAGGAGGCTTCGACTCCATGGCTGCAAAGGCACTGATGCCTGACGATACTCACCTAGTTTCACTGGATTTCGGAGGATGGTTTACACGTGAAGCGGAATTCTTTAAGAAATTCGCGCCGATAACGATCACTACGAATGCACGACGTATTCCAGATCAGCCGACGTCGTTTGCAAGAAATCACTGGGGATTCATGGCAATTGGCGCGATACTTACGCGGAGCTACCTCGGTGCCCGGTACCATACGTTTGGGAATATCTTAGGTACCGAGTTCCAATCGGCTGGGCCAAGCCGTGTCAAACTTGCACCTCTAGAAAATCTTGGCTTCATCGATGCTCCATACACTAATGGAATTACCGAACTTGGTACCGCAAAGCTCATGACATTGGCTTATCCGGATCTCTTAGGAGACTCCATAGAATCGTTGGCCGGAAAACGAGATCGCAAGCGTTTTCTTAAGATTGCCCTGATTCACGCAGTTACATCTGACTCAAAAATATTGGAATCGATACCACCCGCAGAGCATGAATGGAACTCACCAGTATCTTTCGAATCTTCGTACACAACATCCCTTGGTGCCCTCGCTTTATATTCCCAAGACAAAGGCCATCTTATTGAGCCAATATTTGATCAGGTGCCAGAGGCATCAATCAATTTTGCTCGTTCGCATGACTTTTCATTCATGCAAAAAATTAATTGGGACAAGCATCAGCATATGGAACCAGCACTCATGGGAGACTTCTGGACCAAGCTTTCCAGATTTGGCTTCACCCCCTATACAGAGAAGGACTGGAAGTC
The DNA here is from genome assembly GCF_043673995.1 of Corynebacterium sp. L4757. Taxonomy (NCBI): domain Bacteria; kingdom Bacillati; phylum Actinomycetota; class Actinomycetes; order Mycobacteriales; family Corynebacteriaceae; genus Corynebacterium; species Corynebacterium sp. L4757. The sequence goes on from NZ_JBIMEN010000025.1 coordinate 4,992, forward strand.
CGTCAGTGCAGTTCGTAGTCACTTAAACAACGTTTTCAAGAAAGGTTAGGACTACTCGGGAAGCAAATTATATACGGTCACCATCCAATCATGAGAATCCCTCTCTAATCAGAGTGGCGAGTTCCCACCGCGTTGTGTCTCAGAAAGCAGCTGAAGCCTCTCGTGGGTATCGGCTTATGGGTAAGAGCCACCCAATTCCAACTAGGCCTCTATTTGTTCGAAGCGATTAGTTTGAAGCGACTTGGTGGCGATGAACGAGCGGCATGGTTCGTTGTCGATACTGTTATAGCCCATGTTTGTTTTCGCGGTGCTGTATGCCGTATACAGCTAGTTTGTAGAAGTTTTCCAAATTGTCGTTAGGGGCGTTCCGCTTGACGGGGCGGCCTTGGATGAGGGTTCCTCGCCCTCATCCTTGCCGTTTTGGGGTAGTTGGTACCGCGGTTCCGTATACAAAGTACTGCTTGGGATTTAGGGCATTGTTTAAGGTGACATTGGCAATTATTATTTCATCGCATCAGAGAGTGTCTAATGGTTTGTGTGTGAGGGGTTTCCCTTACATGAAGGAGATAAACCATAATGGATTCTGTGGCGAAACGAGACCCGGAAGATTCCGCGAAGATCAAAGCAATCGAGCAAAAGCTGCTGGCGAACCCGGAGATAGCCAAGCTTATTGACGAGCTCGGCTCAACAGCAACGGATGCTAATGATTTAGTGCGTGGCTTGTTGCAGGCCTCGGTCACTCGCGGCCTGGAAGCGGAAATGGATGCTCACCTGGGGTATTCCAAAGGCGATCGTGAGGCTAAAGCGGCCGGTGGCGGCGATAATTACCGCAATGGTTCCTATGTCAAAAAGGTTGATTCGAACTATGGTCCGGTTGATGTCACTGTGCCTAGGGATCGTGAAGGCACGTTTTTGCCTACTATGGTGCCGAAAGGCTCTCGGCGGCTGACTGATGTTGATGACATGATCATCAGTTTGTATGCCGGGGGTATGACCGTTCGTGATATTCAGCATCATATGGCCACAGCCATGAAAGTTGATATCTCCCATGAGACAGTTTCAGCAGTCACGGATGCTGTCTTAGATGAGGTCATGATGTGGCAGAACCGGCAGTTAGACGAGTTCTACCCGGTGATATTTCTTGATGCGCTACGAATTAAAGTCCGTGACGGTGGGCGCGTGGTCAATAAGTCCGCGTATTTGGCCATCGGGGTGGATATGGACGGTATCAAACACATCCTGGGCATCTGGTTGGCGAAAGAAGAAGGCGCATCCTTTTGGGCACATGTATGCGCAAACTTAGCTAGCCGCGGTATCCAGGACGTGTTCATCGTCTGCTGCGATGGTTTGAAGGGTTTGCCGGAAGCTGTCGAAGCGACCTGGCCGGATTCGATGGTGCAGACCTGTGTCGTGCACCTGATTCGGGCTGCGAATCGGTGGGTGGCTTATGGCGACCGTAAGGCGGTATCTGCGGCATTAAAGAAGGTCTACACTGCCCCAGATGAGTCAACCGCGCGCGCAGCGTTGGATGAATTCGCCGAATCAGAATTGGGCCAGAAATATCCGCAATCAGTGAAAGTCTGGTCCGATGCGTGGGAGCGGTTCGTGCCGTTTCTGCAGTTCCCACCCATGGCCAGAAAGGTCATCTATACGACTAATTCCATTGAGTCGATGAATAACGAGCTGCGTAAAGCCACTCGCAACCGCGTGCAGTTTACCAATGATGATTCCGCGATTAAGACGCTGTGGTTGATGATCTGCAATATCGAAGATAAACGCGCGGCCAAACGAGCTAAAGAAGGTCGAAAAGCCGCCGCGACCAGCGGAAGACTCATCGAAGGCAGGAAAGTCACCAACTGGAAACAAGCCATCAACCAAATGGCCGTGGCCTATCCCGAACGCTTTACGAACTACCTATAAACACTCAGACCGAAAGCCCCACACACAAAATACTTGACACGCTC
>NZ_JBIMEN010000026.1:0-4655 GCF_043673995.1 Corynebacterium sp. L4757
TGTTAGGACCACGGATTTAGTAACACCGTGGTGAGTATCCAGTAACGCCCGGGTGAGTATCGAGTAACACCCGGGCGTTGACTATGCGCCGCTACTGCGTATTGGCTTCGAGGCGCATGTTCGGACCTTCCAGCGTGATGATCTCAGCGCCAACGACAAGCCGATTCAGTATCGACTCGGCGATGACAGCATCCGGGATGGACTTGTACCACTCATCGGGCGTGAACTGGGAGGTGACAATGGTTGATCCCCGGTGTTCACGCTCAGCAAGAATGTTGAGCAGCTGGTGTGCTGTGGCAGCATCAATCGGCGTTGTTAAGAAGTCATCAAGCACGAGTACATCCGCCAGGTGGAGATCTTGAAGAAACTCCATGCGTGCTGCGTCATCATGGCGCAGCACCATCAGCTGGTTAGCCAGGGTGTCTGTGCGGAAGAAACGAGCAGAGTAGTCGTTTCTGCACGCAGCGGTAAGTAGTGCTTGGGCCAGGTAGGTTTTGCCGACGGATGATTTGCCGAGGATGACAATGCTTTGCGCTTTTTGACACCATTGGCAGTGAGCGAGTCTGGTGATTTGCTCTTTGTTGAGGTTGCGGCCGGGTGTGTAGGTGATGTCTTCGATACACGCATCGAGATTTGGCGATCGGGATGCTTTGAGTAATTTGTTGACTCGTCGTTCACGCTTGGCCGCAACTTCTTTATCGAGTGCGTAGAGCACCTTGTCAGAAAAACTCCATGAGTCGAAGATGGGATCTGCTGCAATATCAATCACGGTTCGGCCAAAAGCCGTCATCCGGAGATCGGTAAAGACAGGCAGGATCGATTCATCAAGAAAGCGCGCTGATGCTGACGCTGGTTGTGGCTGTGTCATGACTGCGAAGGTCCTTTCTTCGTGAGGTTTTCCATACTGAACTGGGCAGACCCACCCAGATATGCACCGCGGGTATCGCGTGCGTGTTCCACCGGTGGTGTTTCAGGCGGTGTTGCAGCTGGCAGATCATGGCCTGTCGGGCGGGTTGATTGGTCTTTGCGTACCGCGGCCATCATGTTTTTCACCGCGGTATACGACACAGCCCTCCTGGTGCCATCAGGTGCGATCAGGCGTGCACAGGCTTGTTCCAGAATCACTTTGTTGGCGTGTTTGCCCATATTCAGTACGTTTCGGCACGACTGAAATGCCTGGACAGGGATTGCCTTTGCGCTGATGAGTTCTTCGATGACTGTCCGGGTTGCTGGACCGATCTTGGCTGCTTCACGGTAGAAGTACTCACTGGTCCACAATCCTGTGGTATCAGCCATGTTGGCAGGAATATGATCCACATCGGTGACATAGATCCCACGGGCTTGGGCAAGCCGGTGGGTTGCAACACGCTGCCCGGCATCAAAGACGGTTACTTCATTGCCAGTGATACGTACATCGACAGTCCGGCCGACAAGCTGGTAAGGCACCGAATAACGTGCAGTGTTGACGGTGATGTGGAAGTTGGGGGCGACTTTCGCACGTTTCCATTCGGTATGCTGCCACGGTGTTGTGGGAAGTTCGCCGAGTACATCGTGTTCAAACTCGTCAAAGAGCATCCTTCTGCTGGTGTTGTTACCGCGAAACGGTACCGCGTCATTGATGCCGTCAACCAGGCTGCGGATGCGTGCATTGAGTTCATCGAGCCCAACGCATTGATGCCCGTGGAGGGTGTGGATGACTTTTTGGGTGATGATCTTGACTGCTGCTTCTACATTCGCCTTGTCCTTTGGACGCCGAGCACGAGCAGGCAGCGCGGCAGTGTTGTAGTGCTCAAGGAATTCCTCGTAGGTGGAATTGACCTGCCGGTTGCGGTCAGCAGCACTAATTGCGTGTGATGCTGTCGAAGCATTATCAGGCACGATGACTTCAGCAACCCCGCTGAAGTATTCAAATGCTTGGATATGTGCCCACAGCCACGCTTGTTGTCGCTGGTTCGGGCAAGCACAGGCAAATAACATGCCGGAATACGGTAGTGATGCTACGAAAATGCTGACTTTTGCACCTCGGGCATGGGTTGGGTCGAACAGGCGCATTGCGGTGCCGGCCCAGTCGACTTGCATGGTGTGTCCCGGGGCATGGGTAATGCGTGCTGTAAGTCCTGTGACATCGACGTGTTCAGCAACAAGCTGGCGGAAGCGCTCGTAGCTGTAGTAACGCTGGGATGGGTGGGCTGGTTGGGTGGTGTAGCGGCCCCACAGGACTTGGAGGGTGACTTTGTTGCGGCCGGTGCGTGCTTTGGTCACTGCGTCGAAGTCGATGGGTACGAAGTCGCCTTGGGCAGCACTTCGGCCATCAACAAACCATGTGGCCATTTCTTCGTCGGTAATACCGGCGAGTTGTTCGCAGGTTGTGATCTGGTGTGCCGCTATTGTGTGGCGGGCTTTTTGGACTGTGGTGTGTGAGCATCGCACAGTCGAGCAGATTTGGCGGACGGACCAGCCTTGTAAGACTAGGTCCATCACGGCCCGGTAATCAGTCACGATCGGACTCCTCTGATGATGCCGCGTGCCCTGTTGTCACGCGGTCAGAAGAATCTTCTCCCAAAGCGTTACTCGATACTCACCATTGCGTTATCCGATAGTCACCACGGTGTTACTAGATACCCCCGCGCAACAGTATCCGCGAAACAGGTACTGATTCCTGCATCCCTACGACCTTTCCTGTGCGAGCAATTTTCCACGCACAGAAGCAAGTATAAAAGTATGCAAAAGTAATGCCTACACTTGTCATGTCCACAATCCACGACAACGCGGCTCGTCCAAACCATGGGGTAATTAAGCAAATTGCAGCAATAAAGAAGATGGAATTTCTTGGGGTCTTGAAACGAGAATCAAGCTCACCGAGTTGCTTCGGTATTAGGTTTGCGTTGCCCAATGAGTAAACAACACGGCTCGACGCAGTAAAGAAGCCGTTTAGCCCAGTAAGGACTCCCATGGTAACTGCCACCACCATCAAAACCAACCCTAGTGGCCCTATGGCGTCAGCAATCGCCATCCCAGGAGGCCAAGCAGATTCCTCATATTCCGAATAATTTGTTCCTACAGCAAGGACTGTAGCTACCATCATTGCCATATAAATAAGTGTCGCGGCAATTATTCCCCATAGCAACAACCCCAGAGCTTTTCGAGCTGAAAAATTGAACTCTCCTGCGAGTTGAGGAACACTATCAAATCCAACGTACGCCCACGGTGCAAAAGCAACCATCGTAAGAATCGCCGCAACAATTGAAGCATCAGCCGGGATACCTGCAGGCAGTTCTGGACGTTCAATAAGATACTTCACAAATAAGGTGATTGTAATGAGGACAACCGCTGCAATCATTAGCACTATGAAGTGTCCCAGGTTTTGTTCCGTTTGAGTAGATGGGAAGATCTGGAACATGCCAAGGAAATTTGACCAGGATGCGAAGGACCGTGTGGTCCGTCTCGTGGAAGATCGCATCTTGGCGGAAAGCATGTCGATGCAAGCCGCGTGCCAGGCAGTAGCCCCAAAGCTGGGGGTTTCATGGCACACAGCTCGTCAATGGACCCAGCAGGCCCGCCGTGCAGGAAACATCCCAGAACCCGTGCCCGAAGATTTGGCTGCCGAAAACGCGAGGCTACGCCGTGAAAATCAAGAGCTCCGCGACACCAATGAACTTCTGAAGGCTGCCTCAGCTTTTTTCGCGTCGGAACTCGACCCAAAACGTCGGAAATGATCCGGTTCATCGATGAATACCGGAGTAGTTTCTCCGTCGAGTTCATCTGTAAGACGTTGAAAAATAACCGGGCTGGTGGGTTTATCACCTCGCGTGGGTATCGCCAATCCAAGGCCCGTGGATTAAGTGCTCGTCGCCTTCGCGATGCTGCGCTGGTTGATCGCATTAGTGCTGTTCATCGGGATAATTACGGTGTTTACGGTGTGCGGAAAATGTGGCATGCGCTTCGCCGTGAAGGAATTGATATCGGTCGTGAACAAACCGCCCGGCTGATGCGCTTGGCCGGTGTTTCTGGCAAAGGCAAAGGCGGATCACCTATCACAACCCGAAAAGCTAACACGCCTGATCTGCGCCCAGACTTAGTCGAGCGTGAATTCAAAGCCCAGGGTCCGAATAAACTGTGGGTGGCCGACATTACGTATGTGCGCACGAAGAAAGGCTTTGTGTATGCCGCGTTTGTCACCGACGTTTACTCCCGACGGATTGTTGGGTGGGCGTTATCAGACTCGATGCGGACCGAAGCACTGCCACTGCAAGCTCTCAACCAGGCGATCGTGTGTGCTGAGGAAACAACAGGTCTCATTCACCATTCGGATCACGGGTCGCAGTATGTCAGCGTGGTCTACAACGAGCGACTTGCCCAGCACGGGATTGCCGCTTCCACCGGAAGTGTCGGCGACTCTTACGACAATGCTCTGGCCGAAAACGTTAACGGCTCCTACAAGAACGAGCTGATCCATACCCGCAGGTGGGATGACGTGATCGAGGTAGAAATCGCGACGTTCGAGTGGGTGTCATGGTGGAACGAGACTAGGCTCCACCAAAGCTTGGGATACCGAACTCCGGTCGAGGTGGAAACCGAATTTTGGAAGCAGACCCCGCCACAGGAAATAATGGAAATCAAGGCAAACGCCTAGGAACAAAACTCGGGGCACTTCA
>NZ_JBIMEN010000027.1:0-2898 GCF_043673995.1 Corynebacterium sp. L4757
GGTCGACGCGGCTGCCGCCGACTAACCCGAATCCATGACGCACTCACCCACCGCCGACGACAATGAGGTTCTTGTGACCGAGACGAACACTGACCCCTCTTTGCCGGCCGTCGCCCGGAACCGTCCTTTCGCCCTCATCCTGTTGATCACCGGTGTGATCGGATGGGTGGCCTCGGGCATCCTGGTGCTCGAACGCCTGGCCCTCTACGAGGACGCCGAACATGTCACCACCTGCGACATCAACGCGTTGGTTTCCTGTGGAAAGGTGATGGGCACCTGGCAGTCCGAACTGCTCGGCTTCCCCAACCCCCTGATCGGCATCGTCGCTTTCGCCGTGGTCATCACCACGGCGATGGCCATGCTATCCGGGGCCCGCTTCGCCGACTGGTACTGGGGGGCTCTGCAGGCAGGGGTGACCGTGGGCCTGCTGTTCATCGTCTGGTTGTGGTACCAGGCCCTGTTCGTCATCCATATTCTCTGCCTGTACTGCATGGTGGTGTGGGCCATGATGGTTCCGCTGTTCATCCTGCTTACCGTGCGCAACCTCGCTCATGGACTCTTCCCCGCTTCCCCTGCTGTGGTGCGGTTTTCCTCCCAATGGGCGGGCACCCTGATCGCCGTGATCTACGTCGCCGTCGCAGCCTCGGTGTTTTTCAGTTTCTACTCGGATTTCATCACTCTTTGATCCTGGTGATCGGCCGGTGCTGTTGTCGCGACCACCCCGGGAGGAAGGGGGTCGTAACCAGCAGACGGAGACAAAATATCTGCCTCTGAGCTGTGGTCAGGTGTGATGCCCTCGGGGAGAAGGTTTCCGATAGTGACCACGGTGGTAGCAGTTTTCGGGATACCAGACGGTGGGTTGAGGCTTAGGATGATCCTCAGAACGGACCTACCCGCGACGATGATCACCGGCAGAGAGAACCTACTGGATGTCTGCTCCCATTCGACACCGTGACGAACCCCATGGAACAGGCCATCATGCCCGGTTGAACTGGCTGCGTGCCGGTGTTCTCGGCGCCAATGACGGCATAGTCTCCATTGCGGCCTTATTGCTCGGTGTTATCGCCACAGGCATGGGGGAGGGGTCATTGCCATAGGAATTGGACTCACGGAATTTGCCGTCACGTCCCTGGATTCGATGCTCCAACCCCTCCCTCATTGCAGTGCTCCGAGCGTCTGCGATGGCTTCTGCCTGTGTGTCATATCGCTTCGAGACCCGCTCTGCGCCATCTCGGCGATTAGCCCACCCATCTCCTGAGCGCACTGTGTTGATATTCCTCTTTGCCATATTTCCTCCACACGTCACTGATCGCACTCATATTCGAGCATTGACCTGATTATAGAGGAAAGAGGATCTTAGTTTCCTTGTATAGTTCCCTCCCTGAGGTTCTGAATTGGGACCGAGTGTTCAATCAGGCAGCTCGGCCCTGACCCCGCCACGCTTTCGGCGAGCGTCTACAGAGTAGCGGGCCCAGGCACCCCGTTTCTCAGACGCTGTAATACGCCCACCTATAGAGGCGGTTACCGATACTGGTCCCACCGGCAAACGCGAGGCCCTGTATCTGCACTATGGAAAATGACCGAGAAATCCGACATATCTCCCACTGCCTTGCTGATGATTCTGTTCAACTTCCATCCCTACATGGCAGTCATGTGCCACATGGGTACACCCCAAAAGAACAGTTTTTGAATTACAAACCCCCTCGCAAACATTATGTTCACTAGGGTGGGGTTATGGATAATGGAACAAAACCGTCACTACCTCTAGATATTCCTGAACATTCTGAGGTGATTTCCGGGCAAAAGGTCGGCTATGCGCGGGTTAGCTCTAAAGACCAGAATCTGGAGCGGCAAACAGCGGCGTTGAAAAAAGAGAAGTGCTTTCGCATATTCGAGGATACTGTCAGCGGTTCGTCCACTGACCGTCCTGGGTTGGATGGTGCGTTGAATTATGTGCGTCCTGGTGACCAGCTTGTGGTTATGAGTATGGATCGGTTGGCGCGGTCGTTGATTGATTTGCACCGCCTAGTCGATGACCTCACTGCCCGGGATGTTTCGGTGAAGTTCTTAAAAGAGGGGCAAACGTATTCGTTGAATTCGACTCCGATTGCCAAGCTTATGCTCGGGTTGCTTGGATCGGTGGCGGAGTTTGAGCGCTCGATTATTCGTGAGCGTCAGGCGGAGGGGATTGCGCGGGCGAAAGCCCGCGGGGTGTATAAAGGTCGCGCGAAAGCGCTGACTGATGAGCAGCTTGCCCAGGCACAAGGGTGGGTGGATGCGGGTGTTCCGAAGGCTGAGGTTGCACGCAGGCTCGGTATTGGTCGAACGACACTGTATAACTATCTCTCGCGTTGACTCAGGCAGCTTTGAAGGTTGTTAAAACTGGTGCTGTTGCAAAGTTGGGGCAGTAGGAAGAGCGACGTGAAATAATCACAGCCATGGGTATCTTCTCCGGTCGTCATTTCCCCCGTGACATCATTCTGTGGGCGGTGCGGTGGTACTGCCGCTACGTGGTGAGCTACCGCGATCTGGAGGAAATGATGACTTCAGCGGGGCGTGCCGGTCGATCACACCACGATCTACCGCTGGGTCCAGAAATACGCCCCTGAGCTGGACAAGCAAACACGGTGGTACCGGCAGGTACCTGACTGGCAGGCCCGGTCCTGGCGGGTGGATGAGACCTATATCCGGGTCGGCGGCAGGTGGTGCTATCTCTATCGGGCGATCACCGCCGGTGGGCAGACCCTGGACTTTTATCTCTCTCCGAAGCGGAACGTGGCCGCAGCGAAGCGTTTCCTGGCCAAGGCCCTCAGATCCAATGCGTCAGCCGGGTATCCCAGAGTGATCAACACCGATAAAGCACCCTCCCTAGCCAGGGCAATCGCCGAGTTGAAGTCA
>NZ_JBIMEN010000028.1:0-2202 GCF_043673995.1 Corynebacterium sp. L4757
AAAGCACACACCAGTCCGACCGACAGATTGAGCAATACCCAGTTCTTGACAGACCTGCCACAGTTGTTCGCTCGTAAACTGAGTACCGCGATCCGCGTAGAAAACCAGCCCCTCAGGTACATCACCCCGCAAGGTATAAGCCATGCGTAATGCACGTTCAACCAGGTGAGAATTCTGCACACTATCCATAGCCCAGCCCAAGACCCTCCTGGAGTGTCCATCCCGAATCGCACACAGATACAACCAGCCTTCCCCGGTGCGTAGATAGGTAATATCTGACATCCACACCCGGTTGAGCTGACCTTGATCAAATAGACGTTTCACCAGTTCTGGAAGCGTGGACTTCCGCTTGGATTGAATGGTAGTCACGGGAACAAAAGCCCTGGGTGAGATACCTTCAATACCCATCATCCGCATGCGTTTGGCTACGGTTTTACGATTAACTATGATGCCTTCGTCAACGAGTTCTGCGGTAATACGCGGGGCACCATAGACTTCGTCGGAATCCTCCCAGATGTCATGAATACGCTTATCCAATTGGTCGAGAAATCTCTGACGTTTATCCTCGCCGCGCAGTCGGGTGACTTGAGACTTTTCCCATTTGGCAGTCACCGGAACGAGAAACATGCAATAACCGGCTCATTCGCTTGATGCTGTAGTTCGCCTTGCTCTGGCTGTATTAGCTCAAATTTTTCCGATCGCGTTGCGACGCCACGAAGAAGGCTGTGGCTTTTGACAAGAACTCAATTCACCATCTTGACCTCAGCCAATTCACGTCGTAAACGGGCGTTTTCAGCTCGTATATCGGCATCACTGCGCCCATCATCCGAGCCTTGACGTTCTCGTTCAAGCTTGACCCATTTGCCTAAGAGTCCTTCGGCTACACCGATTTCCTTAGCCACATGTGCAATCGGTCGCCCCGACTCGATGACCAGCCTGGCAGCCTCCTGCCGATACTCCGGCGTGTACTTCTTCCTTGACGAACTCACAATGGACATCCTCTCCTACGGACACAAGATCCGTACAAATTGGGTGTCCACTACTCGAGGGTAACCTCAAATCCATGACATTTGGGAGGAGTCTGAAGTGCCCCGAGTTTTGTTCCTAGGCGTTTGCCTTGATTTCCATTATTTCCTGTGGCGGGGTCTGCTTCCAAAATTCGGTTTCCACCTCGACCGGAGTTCGGTATCCCAAGCTTTGGTGGAGCCTAGTCTCGTTCCACCATGACACCCACTCGAACGTCGCGATTTCTACCTCGATCACGTCATCCCACCTGCGGGTATGGATCAGCTCGTTCTTGTAGGAGCCGTTAACGTTTTCGGCCAGAGCATTGTCGTAAGAGTCGCCGACACTTCCGGTGGAAGCGGCAATCCCGTGCTGGGCAAGTCGCTCGTTGTAGACCACGCTGACATACTGCGACCCGTGATCCGAATGGTGAATGAGACCTGTTGTTTCCTCAGCACACACGATCGCCTGGTTGAGAGCTTGCAGTGGCAGTGCTTCGGTCCGCATCGAGTCTGATAACGCCCACCCAACAATCCGTCGGGAGTAAACGTCGGTGACAAACGCGGCATACACAAAGCCTTTCTTCGTGCGCACATACGTAATGTCGGCCACCCACAGTTTATTCGGACCCTGGGCTTTGAATTCACGCTCGACTAAGTCTGGGCGCAGATCAGGCGTGTTAGCTTTTCGGGTTGTGATAGGTGATCCGCCTTTGCCTTTGCCAGAAACACCGGCCAAGCGCATCAGCCGGGCGGTTTGTTCACGACCGATATCAATTCCTTCACGGCGAAGCGCATGCCACATTTTCCGCACACCGTAAACACCGTAATTATCCCGATGAACAGCACTAATGCGATCAACCAGCGCAGCATCGCGAAGGCGACGAGCACTTAATCCACGGGCCTTGGATTGGCGATACCCACGCGAGGTGATAAACCCACCAGCCCGGTTATTTTTCAACGTCTTACAGATGAACTCGACGGAGAAACTACTCCGGTATTCATCGATGAACCGGATCATTTCCGACGTTTTGGGTCGAGTTCCGACGCGAAAAAAGCTGAGGCAGCCTTCAGAAGTTCATTGGTGTCGCGGAGCTCTTGATTTTCACGGCGTAGCCTCGCGTTTTCGGCAGCCAAATCTTCGGGCACGGGTTCTGGGATGTTTCCTGCACGGCGGGCCTGCTGGGTCCATTGACGA
>NZ_JBIMEN010000029.1:0-542 GCF_043673995.1 Corynebacterium sp. L4757
GCGTTTTCGGCAGCCAAATCTTCGGGCACGGGTTCTGGGATGTTTCCTGCACGGCGGGCCTGCTGGGTCCATTGACGAGCTGTGTGCCATGAAACCCCCAGCTTTGGGGCTACTGCCTGGCACGCGGATTGCATCGACATGTTTTCCGCCAAGATGCGGTCTTTCACGAGACGGACCACACGGTCCTTGGCATCCTGGTCAAATTTCCTTGGCATGTTCCAGATCTTCCCATCTACTCAAACGGAACAAAACCTGGGACACTTCACCCAGATTGTCTTAAGTGATGGCCACTGATATTCAGATAACTTTTTACGTTGGTGATACAAGGAGTTATTTCGCGGGCTACGCTTTACTCACAACGCACGATAATTGCAGTAAATCGTCGAGAGTGTCTGATGGTTTGTGTGTGGGTTCCGAGCGTGTCAAGTATTTTGTGTGTGGGGCTTTCGGTCTGAGTGTTTATAGGTAGTTCGTAAAGCGTTCGGGATAGGCCACGGCCATTTGGTTGATGGCTTGTTTCCAGTTGGTGACTTTCCTGCCTT